>NZ_JBSGEL010000047.1:0-65228 GCF_053602875.1 Kitasatospora sp. NPDC004289
GGACGGTGATGCCGTAGGCGCGGGCGACGGCGCGGTCCGGGTCGGCGAGCAGGGGGAAGCCGAGGCGGTGCTTGCGGACACGGTCGGGCCCGGATCGGTCAGACAGCTCTCGGGCGTGCAGGGAGAGGTGGGAAGCCAGACCGACACGGTGTCAGTCCGAGGTGGTGGAGGCGGCGGGCGCGGCGGGGGCCTGCGGGGCGGCGCCGGCGGAGAGGAAGTGCCGCAGGTAGCGCGGGTCGGTCCGCTCCAGCGAGAGCAGCACGTACAGGTCGGCGGTGTTGAAGTCCGGGTCGTGGGCGGGCTCGCCGCAGACCCAGGCGCCGAGACGGAGGTAACCGCGCAGCAGCGGCGGGATGTTGGTGCGCTCGGGGCGGAGCACGCCGGTCGGGTCCCAGCGGCGGATCGGGGCCACCCGGTACTCCTCCGGGGAGAGGTGGCGGGCCGTCATGGCGTCCCAGACCCCGGCGGCGGTGGCGCCGCCGTCGGCCAGCGGGACGGAGCAGCAGCCGGCCACCCAGGTGTTGCCGGTGTCGACCAGGTAGCGGGCGATGCCGCCCCACATGAGGTTGATCACGGCGCCGTTGTCGCGGTGCCGGATGTCGATGCAGGAGCGGCCGACCTCGACCATGTCCTTGCGGATCCCGGCCAGCCTGCGGAGGTCGAACTCGGTCTCGGAGTACAGGCGTCCGGCCTTCGCGGCCTGCTCCGGGCGGAGCAGCCGGTAGGTGCCGACGACCTCGCCGGTCTCGTTCTCGCGCACCAGCAGGTGGTCGCAGAACTCGTCGAACGGGTCGATGTCCAGGCCGGGCTCGGGGGTGTCGAGGACGGCTCCCATGCCGTTGGCGAACACGTCGTGCCGCAGCCGCTGGGCGGCCCGGACGTCCGCCTCGTCGGTGGCGAGGGAGACCGAGTAGGCCGGGGCGGCGCCGTTGCGCGGGGTGGGCAGCTTGGCGGCCGGTGAGGTGGCGGTGGCAATGGCCATGGCAGGCTCTCCAGGGGCGTGGGTTGGAGCGCGAGATCGTGTTGCCCCTATGTCTCTCCAGACCGGTTGGCGTTCGTATGACGAACCGGGGGAGTTGAGATGTGCACCTGTTGAATGCCGGACCCTTATCGGACCTTTATCCCCGACGGTCAGCGCGGCCGGGCTCCGAGCGGGGCCGTTCCCTGCGTCGCGAGTGCGTGGGCGAGGCCCAACAGTTCGTCCACGCCCGCCCGTTCGGCCCTCCGGCGGGCGGGTGGCGGGGTCGGGCGCGCGGCGAGTGCGGCGAGCGCGGCGGCCTCGGCGGGGGAGAGGGCGGCCGGCGGACGCTCGAGGAGCGCGCCGGGGTGGTGGAGGTCGTGGACCAGGGTGACCCACTCCGGGGACGGGCGCCGCCGGGAGGGCTCGGCGGTGGGCCGTCCGGCGGCCGCGACGTACCGGCCGTCGGGCGAGACCGCGACCACCTTGAGCTGGAGGTCGGTGGCCAACTGGACCGGGACGGGCACCGGCTCCAGCGCGTACGGGTCGAAGAAGTGCACCCGCCCCTCGCCCGGCGCGTAGCCGCCGACCACCCCCCAGGCCGGGACGGCGAACAGGTTGTGCAGCAGCGGCCCGGGCTGCCAGGCCGTCAGCCGCAGCACCGTGCCGTCCGGCTCCCAGCGCCCGAGGCCGCCCCGGGCACCCGAGGTGATCAGCGCGCCCGGCCCGGCGAAGGCCAGGTCCAGCAGCTCGCCGAGCTCGGCCGGCACCGAGGCGGTGGCCAGCGCGGCCCGCAGCCGGGAGTCCACCGCGACCAGCCGGGACCCGTCCGAGACCACCAGCCGCCGCCCGCTGGGCTCCACCGCCAGCAGGTCGCCCCGGGTCAGGCCCCAGGGCCGCAGGTCCACCGGCCGCGCCGCGTCCCGGCCCTCCTGGACCAGCGCCCCCGGCGCCAGCCGGAGCCCCGAGACCTGCCCGTCGCGGGTCGGCACGGTACGGGCCCCGGCCATCGCCGGGCCGGCGCCCAGCACCGCCGTCGCACCCTCCGGGCCGCGCCGCACCAGTTCGAAGACCCCCGCCGCCTCCGGGCCGGGCAGCGCCGGCCGCCAGGCGGCCACCACCTCCTCCGGGCCGAGGCAGGCGATGGCCGAATGGCCGATGGCACCCTGATGGAGCGTCAGGCTGCTGCCCCGCTCCAGGTCGAGCACCCGTACCGACTCCTGCTGCGCCGCCGAGTCGATCGCGGCCACGGCCAGGGCGGGCCGGCCGTGCGCGAAGGCCAGGTAGTCGGCGCTGAACAGGTCGAACTCGGCGGGCAGCCGGACCGGCACCGAGGCCGCCTCGGCGGCCACCAGGTCGGCCGTCCGGCGGATGCTCAACCCAGCCAGTCTGCGGGCGAGTTCGAGCTCGGCCGGGTGGTCCGGCTGCCAGCGGCGCAGCGGGAGGCGGCGGGCCAGGCGGGCGGCGTCGGCGACCGGCACCGACCGGGCCAGCGCCCAGAGGCCGGGCCAGTCCCGCTGCCGGGCCAGACGGTCGGCGAGGGCGGCCAGGGCGGCCGGGTCCTCGTGGGGCCGGGTGCGTGGTTCGGGGTGGCCGGCGCGCCAGCCGTGCACCGCGAGTGAGGGCGGCGGCGAGGGGTGGCGGTCGGAGGCGGCGCCGACCGCCGGGGTCGCCGGGGTGTGCCGCTCCCTGGGCCCGGCCGCCCGGTCCTCGCCCTGCCCGTGCACGTCCTCCCCGTGGACGTCCGCCCCGGGCCGGTCCTGTCCGGCTCCGCCCTGTCCGGCGCCGCCCTCCCCGGGACCGCCCGGGGCGGCGAACAGGCGCTGTCGGGACGGCCGTTCGGGAGCGGGCCGGTCCGAGGTGTCCGGGGCGGCGTCCTCCTCCACCCACTCCTGGCGCAGGTGACCCCCGGGCGGGCCCTGCGGGGTGGCGGGAGCCTGCGCGGGGTCGGCGGTGCGGGGGAGGGGGACGGCGGTGGCGGCGGGGCCGGGCGCGGCGAACGAGCGGCCCGGGGCGGCCGGGTGGGGCACGCGCGGGGCGGTGTTCCTCGGCTCCGGCTCGGGCGGCAGGCCGGCGGCCCGCAGCACGTCGTTCTGGCCGTGCAGGGCGCCGAGCAGCGAACGCCGGTGCACGGCGGGCGCGCGCTCCGCCAACTGCCGCCAGACGCCCACCGCTTCGGCGCCGACGGACACCGCCTCCGGGTGCCGCCCCTCCTCGGTGAGGCTGTTGCGCAGCTTGCCGAGCGCGGCCGCGAAGGCGGCGGTGTGCCGCTCCGGGTCGGTGGCCGCCAGCCAGCGGTGCACCGCCACGCCCTCCTCGGCCGCCGCCACTGCCTCGCCCCGCCGCCCGGCCCGCGCCAGGTCGTGCCGCAGCCGCAGCAGCGCGGCCGCCAGCGCAGGACGGTGCGCGGCCGGGTCCTCGGCGGCCAACTCCCTCCAGAGCCCGACCGCTTCGCGGGCCGGGTCCAGCTCGTCCGTCTCGTCGACCCCGCGCAGCGAGAGCGCACCGGCGGCCGACAGTGCGGTGGCCAGCCCGGCCCGGTGGCCCGGGTGGCGCCGCGCCAGTTCGCGGTAGCGGTGCACCGCCGCCCACCCGGCCCGGTGCGCCTCGCCCCAGCGGCCCGCCCGCTCCAGCAGTGCACTGTGCGCGACCAGCGCGGCGGCCAGCCCCGGCCCGTGCCGGGCCGGATCGGCCGAGGCCAGCGCCGAGCGCACCTCGACGGCCCGCTCCTGGGCGGCCAGCGCCTCCGCTCCGTGCCCGGCCCGGTCCAGCAGTACGGAGAGCGCGCCGAGGGCCTCACCCAGGACGGCCCGGTGCTCGGCGGGCTCGCCCGCAGCCAGCGCGGTGAGCAGCTCCACCGCTCGCCGCCCGGCGGTGGCGGCCTCCTCATTCCGTCCCAACTCGGCGAGCGAAGAGGCCAGTTCGCGGAGCACGGCGGCGTGCTCGGCCGGTTCGGGGTGCCGCGCCAACCGGTGGCCGGCGAGCTTGACCAGCAGGGCGGCCCGGCCCGGTCGCAGGTCCGGGGGAGGATCGGCGGGCAGGGTGGCGAGCACCCGCTCCAGCAACTCGTGCTCGATGCCCGGGAGTTCGGTGAGGGCCAGCAGGACGGGCGTACCGCCGGCGGTGGCCAGGGACGGATCGGCGGAGAGCAGCGGGTGCAGCAGCTGCGGCAGGACATGGGGCCAGCGGGCGGCGGTGAGGGCGAGTTGGAGCACCGCGGCCCCGGCGGCGGGGTCCGCCCCGTCCCCGTGGGCGCCGGCGCTGCTGACGGTGCGGGCACCGGGACCGGCCCCGTACCCGGCTCCGTACCCGTAGCCGGAACGGCCGGCCGCCCCGAGGCCGAGCACGGCGGCGGCGTCACCGGCGGCCCACGGCTGCGCCGGGTACCCGACGGCGTGGCCCGGGAGGGTGAGGGCGAGGAAGTCCTCGGCGAGGGTGGCGGGCCGCAACGGCGCCAGCTCGCGGCCCGGTTCGGAGGGCGGGTAGCAGAGCGCGTGGTCGGCGAGCACCGCCGAGACGGGGTGGTCCAGGCCGAGCGCGCCGAGCAGCTCGGCCGCCTGGTCGGAGGCCCGGGGGCCGCCCAGGGCGGCGGCGAAGACGGCCCTGCTCATCACCCACGGCGGAGTGCTGAACCTTCCCGCCGTCGGTCTGCGGTGCAGCAGCGCCCAGTGTGCCTGCTCGCGGTCGAGCAGCCGCACGGTGAGCGCGGCGCGGTCGACAGCGGTCGCCTCGACGACCGAAGGCTCCGCGGTCTCCGCGGGCTGTGCGGCGTCGAGGACGCTGTCCAGGGCGGAGAGCAGCACGGTGAGCGCCAGGCCGAACTCCGGATGGCCCAAGTCCCGTTCCCGCAGTGGCTGTCCGACCCCGTACTGGGCGGCGAAGGCGGCCACCGCCGCCCGGTGCAGCGCGCGCCGTGCCTCCGGCCCCAGCGGGCCGAGCGCCTGGGAGTCCGTGACGGTCGGCTGCTCGGAGGCGGCCTCCAGCGGGTGCCGCAGTCCGTCGCCGCGGGCCAGCAGCAGCACCCTGGTCGGCACCCCGGGCACGGGCGGCACCGCCGAGGCCAGCAGCCGGGCCAGCTCGGAGACCGGCCTACGGTCCGCCTGCTCGACCAGCACCAGCAGCCCGGCGGCCCGTTCGTCCGGGGTCGTACCGCCAGGGCCGGCCGGACGCCCCGGCCCGCCGCCGCCCTCCGGCCCGTCGACGCTGACCACCTGCCAGCCCGACTGCCGCTGCTCCTCGGCGAGTTGGTCGGCCAGCCGGGTCTTGCCCTGGCCGCCCGGGCCGTGCAGCCAGCGCACCGCGTGCGGACGGTCCTGCGCGCACCAGACCCGCAACGACACCAACTCCGGCTCCCGGCCGGTGAACCCGACCACCGCGAACCGGGCGTCCAGCAGCCTGCTCGGCTGCTCCACCAACCACCCGGAGTCCAGCGGCGGCGGCGACTGCCAGGCCGGCGGAAGGTACCGCCCCGCGGCATCGGCCGCGCCGGTTCCGACACTGGTGCCCCACGACTCAGCCAGCATGGACAACCCCGATCAGCTGCGCCCTCCCCGGGGCCCACCCCACCCGCTCGGTCGGGGACCATGCTGCCACCAAGGACACGGATGTGACAGGTGATTGACCTGTTTCCGGAGGAACCCCGTGCGCTCCGCGCCCGGGGGTGCCGGTCCGTCAGCTGTCGAAGCCCAGGCCGAGGCGGTCGAGGGTGCGCAGCCAGACGTTGCGGTGTCCGGCGTTGGCGTCGGCCCGGGTCAGTGACCACTGGGTGACCCCGATGCCGGCCGAGCGGATCGGCTCGGGCGGGAAGGGCAGGGGCTTGCGGCGCACCATCGACAGCTCGGTCCGCTCGGTGCGGCGTCCGGCCAGCAGGTCGAGCATCACCTCCGCGCCGAAGCGGGTGGCGCCCACGCCGAGGCCGGTGTACCCGGCGGTGTAGGCGACCTTGCCCCGGTGCGAGAGGTCGAAGAAGGCGCTGAACCGGGTACAGGTGTCGATCGCCCCGCCCCAGGCGTGGCTGAACCGGACGCCCTCCAGCTGCGGGAAGGTCTCGAAGAAGTGCCGCGCCAGGGTGGCGAAGGTCTCCGGCCGCTGGTCCCGCTCGGCCCGCACCCGGCTGCGGTACTGGTGGACGACGTCGTACCCGCCCCAGAGGATGCGGTTGTCCGCGGAGAGCCGGACGTAGTGGAAGTGGTTGGAGCTGTCGGCGAAGCCCTGCCGGTTGCGCCAGCCGACCGAGGCGAGCTGGTCGTCCGTCAGCGGTTCGGTCATCAGCGCGTAGTCGTAGACCGGGACGGTGTACGGCCGGTGACGGCGCAGCAGGGAGGGGAAGGCGTTGGTGGCCAGCGCCACCCGCCGGGCCGCGACCCGGCCGTACGGGGTGCGCACCACGACGCCGGGGCCCGACTCGGCGAGCCCGGTGGCCCGGGTGTGCTCGTGCAGCCGCACGCCCAGCTGGAGGCAGGCCCGGCGCAGGCCCCAGGCGAGCTTGGCCGGGTTCACCATGGCGACGCCCTCGCGGTCCCAGAGGCCGCCCAGGAAGGTGGGGGAGTCGATCTCGGCGCGCACCTGATCGCGGTCCAGCGGGGTGAGGCGGCCGCCGTAACGCTCCGCCAGCTCGGCGAACTCGCGCAGCCCGTCGAGCTGGTAGGGCTCGGTGGCGACCACGATCGAGCCGGAGCGCTCCCAGTCGCAGTCGATGGCGTAGCGCTCGAGGGTGTCCTCCATGCCCTGGAGGTTGCGGGCACCGAGGCGCTCGAGGGTGGCGAGCTCGTCGGGCCAGCGCTGGTGGCCGTTACCCAGTCCGTGGGTGAGGCTGGCCTCGCAGAAGCCGCCGTTGCGCCCGGACGCGGCCCAGCCGGTCTCCTGGGCCTCGATCAGCATCACGTCCAGGGAGGGGTCGCGCTCCTTGGCGATGAGCGCCGTCCACAGGCCGGCGTAACCGCCGCCGACCACCAGCAGGTCGCACCGGGTGTCGCCGACCAGTGCCGAGGCGGCCGAGGGCCGGCCCGGGTCGTCCAGCCAGAACGGAACGGGCTTCGCGTCTTCCAGCGCGCGGACGGCGTCGGCCATGGCGGGGGCCTCCTACGGGTACGGAGGAGTGGGGGCTCCTCGTCGGACCGCCATCAGAACCCCGGCCCGACTTTAAGGTCAACCGTGTTGACATAAGGACCGAGGCCTCGGCCGCCGGGGGGAGGGTGGTGACGGGGGCTCAGTGCGGGCGGGGGCGCGCTCAGCGTGGGCGGGGGCGCGCTCAGCGCGGGGGCAGTGCCCGGCCCGCCGTGCTCAGCGCGCGGTACAGCCGGTCGACGTAGTGGTGCAGCTGCTCCACCATGTCCACCGAGGCGGGGGCCAGCACCCACTGGAGCTGGAGGCCGTCCATGACCGCCAGCAGCTGCCGGGCCTCGGCGGTGCAGTCGGTGTCGCCCCGCAGCTCGCCGCTCTCCACGCCGCGCCGCAGCGAGCCGCCGGCCTCCTCGACCAGGGTGCGGTAGCGCCGGGCGAAGAAGGCGTGCGCCGGGTGGTCGGGGTCGCCCGACTCGCCGACCAGGGCGTTGAACATCCTTGTGCGGCCTGGCCGTTGGGCGTTGTGGGCGGTCAGGTCGAGCAGTCGGTGGAACCACTCGGCGACGCTCGCGCACTCCTCGGTGAAGAACCGCACGGCGTCGTTCTCGTCGCTGGCCTCCAGGACCGAGACCAGCAGCGCCTCCTTGGTGCGGAAGTGGTGCAGGAGCCCGCCCTGGGTGATGCCGACCTCCTTGGCGATCCGGGTCAGCGAGGTGGCGTGGAAACCCCACTGGGCGAAGTGCTCGACCGCGGTGTCCAGGATGCGGGTCCGCCGCTCGTCCCCCACCGCGTAGCTGCCGCGCGGCCCGCGCCGGCCTGTGGCTCCACCCTTGACGTCCATGTCCGCCACCTTAGTCACGGCCCCTCCGGCGGGCTCCGCGGTGTGACCTGGGCCACATGCTGAAAACCTATGGGGTGCTCGGTTTTCATGGTTCCCTTTGGGCACCCCAGCGAACGATGCCCCGAGGCGCCGTCGGCCCCCACCCCCGCCGACCTGCGCCGTCGCCGTGCTGCTCCCCTCTCCGCTCCGCTGACAGTCCTTCACCCCCACCTCGGAAGGCCCCGCCATGAGATCCGGTCACCGCCAACTCGCCGCCACCGCATGCGCGTTCCTGCTGGCCACTGCCGCCGCCCCCACCGGCGCCTCGGCCGCCCCCGCCCCCGCCGCCGCCCCTGCCGCCCCGGCCCGCCCGCTCGCCGGCCTGCGGGTCCTGCTCACCAACGACGACTCGATGCAGGCCGCCAAGCTGGGCAATGCGGACGGCCTCGGCCTCTACGAACTGCGGCGCGCCCTGTGCGCGGCCGGAGCCGACGTGGTGGTGATCGCCCCCTGGCAGGTCCAGTCGGGCCGGGGCACCGCCGTCACCAACGGCGGGGTGGTCACCCTCGCCCACCGCACCCAACTCCCGGCCGGCTACCAGTCCGACTGCTCCGGCACCCCGTCCGGATCGCCCGTCCATGGCCTCTGCCTCGGCGCGGCCCCCTGCGGACCGGCGAGCGCGAGCGCCACCCCCGCCGACACGGTCAAGTTCGCCCTCCGGGCCGGCCTCGCCGACCTGGCCGGCTGGACCGACGGCCCCGACCTGGTGGCCACCGGCATCAACTCGGGCCCCAATGTCAGTGCCCAGGTCAACGACTCCGGCACCGTCGGCGCCGCCCTCGCCGCCGTGGAGCTCGGCGTCCCCGCCGTCGCGTTCTCCACCGCCGGAGACGCCGACAACCTCACCTTCCCCCTGGCCAACTACCGTGCCACCGCCGACTACGGCGCCCGCCTGATCGCCGCCCTGCGCCAACGCTCCCTGCTGAGCGGCCACTTCGCCCTCAAGGTCGACCACCCCGACGTCACGGCCGGCCGGCCCGTCGGTGCCCCGCGCCTCACCACCGTCGGCGAGGGCCGGGTGGTCTGGCACGCCTACCAACCCCGTGATTCGGACTCCGCCAGCTACGACATCACCTACGGCCGCTGCTCCGACCTCCCCGGCGACCCCTGCACCGAGACCCGCCCCGACGCCGACTCCACCGCCCTCCTGCGCGACAACCGCGTCTCCCTGACGCCCGTCACCCCGGACCGCACCCTCTCCGCGCACCTGACCGCCACCCAGGACCTCCTGCGCCTGCGCCACTTCGTGGACCACCAGGCCCCGCGGCCCTGACGCCCCTCGCCGCCGCGGGCGTGCCCGGGAACCCGGGCACGCCCGACTGCCGATGTTCACCGAGATCGAGTTCGGAATTCCCGGGCCCGCCGTTTCGGCCGAGGGGGGCGGCGAGTAGCATCCGGTGGCCCGCCTGGGCAGACCCGCGATTCCCGGTGATGAAAGAGGCGTCAGTGCAACACGTCGATTCCCCTTCGGCCTCGGTGCAGGAGCAAATACCCGGGGACGTCGCGGCCCTCGCGGCCGCCGAAGGGCTCGGGGAGCTCCGGGCGAGCTTCGGTCCGAAGCGGATGAGCGCCATGGCCCTGACCGGCATGGCCTTCCTCACCCTGTTCGGGCTGGTCCTGGTGCTGCCCGGTCTGTACTTCGGCTGGCGGCTCCTGCAGACGCCCAACCTCAATGCCAAGCAGGCCGCGAAGCGGATCCGCTGCTTCGAGCACGGGCTGGTCGTGAGCGACCGCACCGGGCCGGTCGCGTTCCGCTGGGACTCGACCGCCGTGCTGCAGCGGGTGACCAGGAACCACGTCAACGGGGTCTACGTCGGCACCAGTTACCTCTACACGCTGTTCAAGCCGGACAACTCCAAGATCGAACTGACGGACTTCTACGCGACCCCGGAGGTCTGGGGCGCCGCCATCCAGCACGAGCTCACCAGGGCCCAACTGCCCGGTGTGCTGGAGATGCTGGGCCGGGGCGAGCACGTGCGGTTCGGCGACATCGTGGTGGGGGCCGGCGGGATCTCGACCGTGAAGCGGGGCGGGCTGCGGTGGGACGAGATCAAGCGGATCGAGGTCAAGGACGGGGTGGTGTGCGTGGCCAAGGAGGGCAAGACGCTCGCGTGGTCCAACACGCCGGTCCACAAGATTCCCAACTTCTTCGTGTTCCTGGCCGTGGTCGAGCACCTGCACGGCTGAGTCCTTTAACAATTCTTTGCATCTCACTTGAATCACGGGTGGGCCGGTAGGTCGCCATTGTCCGAAACGCGCGCAATAGCTGCGGATAACCTGCGCCCTGCACTGCCACGCAGCCACTGACGCAGAGGACCCCATGAGTACCCCGCAGAACCCCCAGGGCCAGCCCGTGCCGCCGTCGGAGAACGGCGCCCCGGCTCCCTTCGCCTACGACGCCGCCATCCAGGCGGAGGCGGCAAAGCCCAAGAAGAGCATGGGCAAGAAGCTGCTCTCGCTGCTCGGCATTCTCCTGGTGATCGTGATCGTGGCGGTCATCAAGGTCGCGGTGCGGGACGCCTTCACCGACGGTCCGGTCCGCGCCAAGGTCGGTGACTGCGTCACCGTCACCGGCAGCGAGAACAACCCGGAGGTCGAGACCGTCGGTTGCGGCGAGTCGAAGGCCACCCACACGGTCTCGAAGGTCATCGACAACACCTTCGACGGGAATCAGTGCGGCGACGAGTTCGACGCCCTCTCCCAGCAGCTGGGCAGCGAGAAGTTCGTGCTGTGCCTGACGCCCAAGAAGTAAGCGTCGGCTGAACACCGCCCCGGGGGGAAATCCCCCCGGGGCGGTGTCGTTCCTTGACCTGTCCGACGCCGCGTCAGGTGCGGTAGCGGTACAGGACGCGGCCGCGGGTCAGGTCGTACGGGCTGAGCTCGACCAGGACCCGGTCGAACGGGAGGATCTTGATGCGGTTCTTCCGGATCTTCCCGCTGATGTGGGCCAGTACGTGGTGCCCGTTGGCGAGCTCCACCTTGAAGACCGCGTTGCGCAGGCACTCCACGACGGTGCCCTCGACTTCGATGCCGTTCGCTGTTCTCGGCAAAGGTCCCTCGTTCCTTGGGGGTTGGGTTGATGACGTGCAGGAGGACACGGAGTCCTCAGTGGCGGATCAGCTCCACCACGCTGCCGACCCGGCGCGCACCGAAGCCCTCGACGAGGGCCGTGCCGGCGAGGTTGGACGCGTCCACCTCCGCCGTGGCCGACGGCAGCCCCGCCGCGTGCAGCGAGCCCAGGGCGTGGGCCAGCAGCGCCCGTCCGACGCCGCGCCGCCGGGCGCCCGCCAGGACGGCGACCAGCCCGATCCGTGCGCGGCGCGGGACGACCGCCACCCGCACCAGCCCGACGTACGCGCCGTCGTCCGCGACCGCGACCGCGTACCGCGCCGGATCGCCGAGGACCGTCCCCGCCGGGCGCGGGATCACCTCGGCGGGCATGGTGTGCCAGCCCGCCGCGGCGTCGATCTCCTCGCGCAGGGCGCGGTCGAGTCCGCGCAGGAGCTCCTCGTCGGCCCCGGTCCCCGGCAGCACCGTGAAGCCCGCGGGGAGGGAGACCGAGGGGGGAGCCGCCGCATCGGGTGCGGTCGGCAGCCGGTACTCGACCTCGCGCCGGGAGAAGGCGTAACCCGCCTGCCGCCAGCGCGAGTCGGGTCCGGAGTCGGCCTCGCCGACGAGTGCGTGCAGCGGGGCCGGCAGGGCGGCCGACATCGCCGCGGCGAGCGGGGGGAAGGCGGTGTCCCGCCAGACGTCGATGCTGAGGAAGCGGCGGCCGTCGGGCCGGTACGAAACGTCGCCGTGGCCGATGACGTGGCCGCCGTCGTCCACGGCCTGCCACTCGGTGTCGGTGACGCGGTGGACCAGGGGGGAAGGGTGCATGGCTGTCGCCCTCTCAGGAGTGCCTGTGTGGAGAGGCGCTCCCGACGACACCGTCCTGGTCAGTCGCACACCGTGAAGAAGAGGGGGAGCACCCACGTCGATACTGCGTTCACGGGTCTCACCTCCTGGCGTGCGGTCACGGTGATCAACACAGTAGCAAGGCCGGGACGGCGGGCCCAAGTGATTTCCCACCGCCCGGGCCCCGCGCACGACCTGACGGGCGAGATCGCGTCAAAGGCTCAAATTTCGCGCAAATCATCCCCGAACGTGACATCGGCCACAGCCGGATTCCCCTTCGACCGGTGAGGATGTGCCGCTCGGTCATGCTCGCGACGACCACCCACTCCGTCCCCGCCCGACCGCGCGACCACACTCCCCCTCACGAAGGCGACTCGACTCCATGAGTGACCGCACGACGACCACGGAGCCCCAACTCGCGGACGGCACACCGCCGTCGGCGCGATCGGCACACGTGGACGCCGGTGACGCCGGGTACCGCAAGGACCTGAAGTCACGGCACGTCAACATGATCGCGATCGGCGGGGCGATCGGCACCGGCCTGTTCCTGGGCGCCGGCGGCCGGATGGCGAACGCGGGGCCGTCGCTCTTCATCGCCTACGCCGTCTGCGGCGTCTTCGCCTTCCTCGTGGTCCGGGCGCTCGGCGAACTCGTGCTCTACCGGCCGTCCTCCGGCGCCTTCGTCTCCTACGCCCGCGAGTTCATGGGCGAGAAGGGCGCCTACACGGCCGGCTGGCTCTACTTCCTCAACTGGGCCACCACCGCGATCGCCGACATCACCGCGGCCGCGACCTACGCGCACTTCTGGGCGATGTTCAGCGACGTCCCGCAGTGGCTGCTGGCACTGATCGCCCTGGCCGTGGTGCTCACCGCCAACCTGATCTCGGTCAAGTACTTCGGTGAGATGGAGTTCTGGTTCGCCATCATCAAGGTGGCCGCACTGGTGGCCTTCATGCTGGTGGGCATCTACCTGGTGGTCACCCAGCACCAGGTCGACGGCCACACCCCCGGCCTGGCGACGATCACCGACAACGGCGGGATCTTCCCGAGCGGCGTGATGCCGATGCTGCTCCTGCTGCAGGGCGTCGTCTTCGCCTACGCCTCGGTCGAGTTGTGCGGCGTAGCGGCGGGGGAGACCGAGAACCCGGAGAAGATCATGCCCAAGGCGATCAACTCCATCATGTGGCGGATCGGCCTGTTCTACGTCGGCTCCGTCGTCCTGCTCGCGCTGATCCTCCCCTACACCGCGTACTCGGCCGGCCAGAGCCCCTTCGTCACCGTCTTCGACAAGCTCGGCATCCCGGGTGCCGCCGGGGTGATGAACCTGGTGGTCCTCACCGCGGCGCTCTCCAGCCTCAACTCCGGCCTGTACTCCACCGGTCGGATCCTGCGCTCGATGTCCCTCTCCGGCTCGGCGCCGAAGTTCACCGGGGTGATGAACAAGGGCGGCGTCCCGTACGGCGGCATCCTGCTCACCGCCGGGTTCGGCGTGCTGGGCGTGGTGCTGAACTACGTGATGCCCGGCGAGGCCTTCGAACTGGTCATCAACTTCGCCTCGATCGGCATCGTCGGCACCTGGGCGATGATCATGATCTGTTCGCTGCTCTTCTGGCGCCGCGCGGGGCAGGGTGTGGTCGACCGGCCGTCCTACCGGCTCCCGTGGGCGCCGTACACGCAGATCGTCACGCTCGGCTTCCTGGTCACCGTGCTGGTCCTGATGTGGCTGGACGGCGGCGTCGGCCGCACCACCGTGGCCTGCCTGCCGCTGGTCGCCGCCGCGCTGGCGGGTGGCTGGTACCTGGTGCGGCGCCGTGTCGCGGAGACGGCGGCGGCGGACCGGGCCTGATCCGCCTCACGAGGGCCGGCGGCTCAGGACGTGGGCCAGGAAGCGTCCGGTGGACGGTAGTCGTGCGAACGCGCGGAGGTCGGCAGGGGCGACGGACGTCGCCGGGCCGGGCAGCGAGCCCGGACGGGTGAGCACCAGGGCGGGGCGCCCCGCCCGCTGGTGGGAGGGTGCCCATCCGGCCGGGCGGAAGCCGGACCGGTGGAGCCGGTCCAGGTGGACCGCGGCGTCCGGTGCGCCGAGCACGTCGTCCTCGACCACGACCCGGTCGGAGAGCCCGGTGGAGGCGTACGCCCCGTCCGGCCCGACCCGGGCGGGCACCTCCGGGACGGGCCGGCCGCCGTGGGGAGGCCGGGCCGAGAGCAGGTGCAGCGACTCCACCGTCGAGGACGGTGCGGCGAGTTGGTGCAGCGTCACCAGCCCGGACGCCGCCCCGGTCAATGCGGCCCCGGTCGCCGCCGCCCCGGTCGCCGCCGCGCTCGTCGTCCCTGCCGAGGTGCCGCGGCCGGCGGGCGGGAGCGGGGCCGCCCCGACGCCGGTGGTCTCGGTCCACATCGCTGCCAGCAGGCCGTAGTCCGGGCCGTCGGGCAGCCGGAGGGGGTGCTGCCGGGCGCTGGCCCGCCAGGAGGTCGGGTCGCGCGGGGCGAAGGTGGCGACGAAGGGCTCGGCCGCCGTCCGGGCGACGATGTGGGAGCGCACGGCGTGGGTGGCGGTGAAGCCCTGCGCGAGCTGACTGCTGATCACGGGGCCGACCGGTGGCCGTCCGGGCCGGTTCAGCGCCACCCGGGTGTGGGTCACCAGGTGGTCCGCCTCCGGGAGGTGCTCGCGGGCCCAGGGCACCCGGGCGTCGAGCAGGGCGGCCGCCAGGCCCGGGCGGGCGCCGGGACGCTTGCCGGTGCGGCCGAGTTCGTACCGCACGGGTCCGTCCTCGAAGAGCGGCTCGACCAGGGTGTACCTGGTCGTCGCCACCACCTCGCCCTGCCCGTCCAGCAGCAGGAACAGCCGGACCCGTCCGGCCACCGCGTCCTCGGCCAGCTGCCGGGCCTCCGCGGCCAGCGCGTCCTCGCCGGGCTGCCGACCGTAGACGAGCGCCAGCAGCTCGGCCACCTGCCGGGCCGAGCGCAGCAGGGCGGCCCGCCCCAGGCCGGCCACCTCCTCGGGTGGGAGGAGCTCGAATCCCTGTTCCGAGTAGGCCCGTTGAGCGTCGATCAGACCGTGCCGGCGGCTCTCCATGGCACCAGCGTAGAACGGCCGGCGCCGCCGACCGGAGGCCGATTCCGGTCGGCGGCGTCGGGCCCGGTCAGCCCTGGTCGGGTGCGGCCAGGATGCAGAGCAGGGAGCAGGCCACGGCGGAGGACGCGGCGGTGGTGGTGGGGACGGTCCCCGGGGGCGAGTTCGCGGGGACGAAGGTGGCGGAGGCGGTGTTCTTCATGGGGAGGGCCAGCAGGAGCGAGCTGCAGTGGATCTGACGGCTCGTCCCCGCGGCCAGGTCGAAGGTGCCGGCCGCGCTGCGGCAGGCGGGCGTGGCGGCGTCGTTGACCTGGACGCCGGTGGCGGCCACCGGCCCGGCGTTGGTGACGGTGATCCGCCAGTGGGCGGTGCCGAGCAGGCGGAGCAGGCCGACCGGGCTGGTCTTCGCCCAGGGGCCGGGGCCGCCGGGGTCGCAGTCGTGCGGGTGGTCGGAGGCACAGATCTCCTTGACCACGGTCACCTTCGGCTGGCAGCCGCTGCCCGGGGCGACGGCGAGGGCGACGGTGTTGGAGCCGAAGGAACCGGCCGCGTCGACGCCGGTCGCGGTGTTGGAGAGCTGGGTGGCCGCGCAGTCGGCCGAGACCACGGTGCGGAAGCAGAACTGCGGGGCGTCGCCCTGGTAACGGACCGTCAGGACCGGCTGGTTGCCGTTCTCGAAGTCGACGGCGGAGGTGAGCACCAGCTGGGCCGAGACGGTGACGGCGGGGTGGTCGGCGGCGCTGATGCCGCTGAGGTCGATCACCCCGTCGGCGGTGAGCGGCGGACTGGCCAGCACGGCGCCGTCCGGGTCGGTGACGCTCACCCGGGAGGCGGCCAGGTCGGCGTGCGCGAGGTCGATGCCGGTCAACTCGGCCCGGGTGTACGCCTGGACGTGACCGGTCGCGCCGTCGCAGTAGAAGTCGGCGGGCCGCAGCGTGACGGTGGCCCCGCTGTGCACGCACGGCGAGGTGCCGGTGGCCGGGTCGACCGAGAACAGCACGCCCGCGTCGCCGAGGGCGATCAGGCAGCGGGTGGTGGAGTCGTAGGCGTAGCCGTAGTCACGGGTGACGCCGCCGTTGACGCCGGGGTGCTTGGCCGGGAGCGGGAAGCCGGCGCAGGGCGCGGCGTGGGTCCAGTCGTGGCAGGCCGTGGCGCCGTTGATGCCGCCGCTCCAGAGCGGGAAGTAGCTGCGGGTCTCGCCGTTGGCGGTGACCACCTCGGGGTTGAAGGTCAGCACCCCGCCGCCGATCCCGGCCAGGGTGGTGGGCGGCGTCAGCGGGGCGCCGCCGAGGGTGAAGCAGGCCGTGTTGAGGGTGGCTCCGCCGACGGTGGTGGTGCAGACGCCGTTGGCGTGGCCGGCGGCGTCGTAGGCGGTGTACGCGTTGTAGGTGTAGTACGCGGCGCTCGGGGCGGCGGGCTTCGGGGTCTCCCAGCCGGCGCAGGCGGTGCCGGTCGCCGGGTCGAAGCAGCCCAGCGCGGGCGGCACGGCGACGGTGGATCCGCCGCTCTGCGGGGAGGAGGAGGCGAAGACCTTGCCGTCGGCGACGGTGGTGGCGCCCAGGTAGAGCGCGCCGGGGGAGCCGGGCAGGTCGTGGTTGGGCGGCACGATCGCGGCGTACGGCTGACCCGCGCACGGGGTGCGGGAGCTGATGGTCAGACAGAGCACCTGCCCGGTGCTGGCGACGCCGTACAGCCGGCCGCCCGTTCCGACCAGGCCGGCCAGCCCGTTGGCGGCGGACGGGGTGCTCGCGACGGGGGCCAGCGGGAAGAACCCGCAGTTGGCCTGGGCATCGAGGTCCAGGCAGCCGACGCCGACGCTGCCGCCCGAGACGCCCGGGTAGTAGATGGTGCCCGGCCGCTGCGGGTCCTCGACGTACTGCGGGGTCAGGGTGGAGGCGATGTCACCGGTGTTTCCCGAACCGAGCGGCCCCGGCGTGCTGTTGAGCGGCCGCGGCCAGGGGCCGCCGGGGCACGGCTGCCCGGTGCCGAGGTCGCTGCAGACCACCTGCCGGGCGGCGGCGGCGACGTGGTGGTACATGTTCCAGGACTGCACCTGACCGAGGGCCGTGCGGTGCAGGATCGGGGTGAAGCCGTCCCCGCCGGTGGCCTGCACGGTGGGCTTCACCGGCGGCAGCAGCGGGGCGGAGAGCTCGGTGCCGTCGCGGCGGGCGTCCGCCTTGGTCGCGCGGACGGCGGTGGTGGCGGCGCCCTGGTCGGTGCCGGTGAAGGCGGAGCCGTCGGTGGACCAGGACGGCGTCCAGCCGGGCGGCGTGCGCAGCGAACCGGGCACGTACGTCTGGGTGGTGCCCGGTCCCGTCCCGCCGCCCGTGATCGGGTCGGTGACGGTGGCGGGAGCGGCGGCCGGGGAGTCGACCGCGTCGCGGTAGGACACGGCCCAGTCCACGGTGTCGCCGTGCTCGGCGGTGGTGGCGCCGGGGTGGGTGACGTTGCGGACCGACTTGGTCAGGGTGGACGGCGAGGCGGTGGCGCTCTCGGCGGCCGTGGCGGTGGTGGTGGACGGTGCGACTCCGACCAGCAGCGCGGCGGTCAGGGACGCGGCGGCGGTGGTGGCGCGGAGGAGGTGGCTGGTTCGGGATGCGAAGAGCGTTCTCAGCATGGATTCCCCACCTGGGTCGGTGGGCACCCGGCACGGCGCCGGAGCCCTCCCGGGGGCGACCCTAGGGGAGCGGTGCGCGCGCGAAGGAGCGATGAACGGAAGATATGGTGATCGGAAGGAATTCGGACACGAAGCACAGCCGATCGGCTGACGAATCGTCAGGAATGGTGCCCGGAACGGTCATTCGCGGCCCTGGGGTCGCGACGAGCGCCCCGGCCGGGGCCGGGGCGCTCGTGGGTCGTGCGGTGGTGGCGCCGTCACCCGCCGGTGGGCGGTGGTTTGGCCACGCTCAGGGACCAGCGGACGCCGGCCGGTGCGTCGACCTTGACGGCCGCCTCCGGGCGGGCGTTGCGCAGCCCGATCTGGTTGTAGGTGGTGCTCGACTCATGGGCGACGCACTCCAGCGGGAAGCCCAGGCCGGTGGGCTCGAGGGTGACCGTGAGGGTGCCGGCACCCTGGCAGACCACCATCACCGAGACCGGGCCAGGGGTCAGGCCGCCGCTGATGGGCAGGGTGTGACTGCCCGTCCGGTCGGACACGCTCGCGAGCATGGTCTCGTCCGTGATCCTCGGGGCCTCGGTGACCGCCTGCGACGCCACGTGCTCCAGCCGCTCGCCGGGCCGTGCGGACGCCGAGGCCTTCGCCTCGGCTGCCGACCCGGCCGGTGCCGTGCGGTCCGGCCCGCCGCAGGCCCCCACGCCCGCGACCAGCAGCAGGGTCGCGGCGAGGGTGGCCAGTGCGGTGCGTCGCTCAGCGGTCACCGGGGACCGGCTCAGGCGGTCTCCCACACGTACCAGCCGACGTTCTGCGGGGTGTAGGCGACGACGGTCTTCTTGGGCGAGGTCGAGCAGTTGCTGTAGATGGTGTAGCTGGTGCCCGCGGTCTTCAGGCGCCAGACGCCGTAGCGGGCGTGGGTGGTGCGGCGCGGCGGGGTCTCGGCCCAGGTGGCGTTGCCGAGCTTGGCGGTGAGCTTGGCGGAGAGGTCGACGCCGTACTTGCCCTCGACGTTGACGAGCAGCGAGTTGGCGCTGACCTTGAGCTCGCCGGAGATGGCCATGCCGACCTCACCGGACGCCTCGGCGCTGAACACGGACTTGATGGTGCGCGAGGTGCCGTTGTAGTTGGCCTGGTCGACGCCGACGCCGCGCATGACCTTGCCGTAGTTGGCGGTGGTGTTGTAGTAGCCGTGCGCCGGACCGCAGTAGTCCGTACCCGGGACGTTGTTCGGGCCCTTGCCCGGCGCCGGCTCGACGGACGGGTCGGTGACCTCCACCAGGTCGCCCTCGGTCTCGGTGACCGGCGGCTCGACCGGGACCTCGGTGCCCGCGTCCTCGACGGCGGCCACACCGGACGGGGCCGCGGGCAGACCGGCGGAGGCGAAGGCCGGCGCGGTGATGCCGGTGGCCATCAGAACGGTGAACGCGGAGACCACGAGAGCCTTCTTGACCTGCACACTCATTTGAAACCTCTTCACATCTGTGCCGCCCCCCGGCGGCTGATGTGAAGAAGTTATGGCCGGTCTTCATCTGCTGTACAGCCTCAAGTTGATCTTCTGAGCAAGACTTGAGCTTGATCGACTCCGATACCCGGACATGCCCGGCTATGTCGGCCGGGTTTCCTGAGCATCCTCTGAGGAAGTCCTGGGGGAGCGCTGTGACACCAGGCCAACTTGCCTGCTTCTGGGGAGATTTGGGCGAGAGCGAGCGGTCTGCCGCAAATCCGCTGGACCGGCCCGACACCCCGCGGTGAGACTGGCGCCGATGAGCACCCACCCGCCGTACACGGACATGGACCCGCGCCACTTCGGAACGCTCCTCGGCCCCGAGGACCTGGAACCCCTGCTCGCCGAGCTGGCCCTGCCCGACCACGCCCCGATGCCCGTGCTGACCGCCCTCGGCGCCTGCCTCGACCTGCGCGACCGTCTGGGCGCGGGCGACGCGATCGGCACCGCCTGCGGTCCGGCGGAGGCCGTCCGGATGGTGCGCGCCGTCGTCGAGGCCGTGACGCTGCTCACCGCCACCGAGCCGTGGGTGGTGCCGTACACGGTGCAGCTGGCCGGCGAGTACGTGCTGGAGATCCTGACCGATCTGCGGTACGGCTACCGGGAGTTGCTCGTGCCGGGTTCCCGAGGGAGCGCCGTGTACGGGCGGTTCGTCGTGGAGAACCCGGAGTACTTCGCGCGCACTGAGCGCCGTGTGGTCAGCTACTGGAACGCGTACCACCGCTTGGCGTACGCGAGCTTCCAGGGCTACCCCGGCGGCACCGCGCTCGACCTGCTGCGCGACGCCGCCTCCGAGGGGGCCGGCCGCCCGTGGCCGAACCGCACGCCGGGCCGGCGGGGCCGGCTGGACGGCTACGGCTGAAGGCCCGGACGGGAGTTGAGGCGGGCGGCCTGGCGGAAGAGGTGGTCGCGTTCGGCCGGGCTGGCGGCGTGGCGGGCGGCCTCGGCGTAGAGGCGGGCGGCGGTGGCGAGGTCGCCGTCGCGTTCGTGGAGGTGGGCCGAGACGGCGGTGTGGCGGGGGACGGAGGGGGCCACCTCCGCGAGGGCGGCGAGGCCGGCGCGCGGGCCGTCGGCCTCGCCGACGGCGACGGCGCGGTTGAGGCGGACCACCGGGCTGTCCGTCAGCCGCGCCAACTCGTCGTACCACTCCACGATCTGGACCCAGTCGGTCTCCGCCGCGGAGGGCGCGTCCGCGTGCAGCGCGGCGATCGCGGCCTGCGCCTGGTACTCACCGAGGCGGTCCCGGGCCAGTGCGGACTGGAGCACCGCCACCCCCTCCGCGATGGCGGCGGTGTCCCAGCGGCCGCGGTCCTGCTCCGCCAGGGGTACCAGGGCGCCGTCCGGATCGGTCCGGGCCGCGCGCCGGGCGTGGTGCAGGAGCATCAGGGCGAGCAGGCCGGCCACCTCGGGGTGGTCGACGGCCGCCGCCAACTGCCGGGTCAGCCGGATGGCTTCGGCCGCCAGGTCGAGGTCGCCGCCGTAGCCCTCGTTGAAGACCAGGTAGAGCACCCGCAGCACGGTGGCCACGTCCCCGGGCCGGTCGAGGCGGACCGCCGAGACGGTGCGCTTGGCCCGGCTGATCCGCTGCGCCATGGTGGCCTCGGGCACCAGGTACGCCTGGGCGATCTGACGCGTGGTCAGCCCGCCGACCGCCCGCAGGGTGAGCGCGACGGCCGAGGAGGGGGTCAACGACGGGTGCGCGCACAGGAAGTAGAGCCGCAGCGTGTCGTCCGCCTCCGACACCGGACCGGGCTCGGGTTCCTCGTGCACCAGCTCCTCGCGGCGGCGCCGGGCGCTCTCGGCCCGGGCGCCGTCGAGGAACTTCCGCCAGGCGACCGTGACCAGCCACCCCTTGGGGTCACGCGGTGCCCCGGCCTCCGGCCAGGTCCGGAAGGCCTCCACCAGCGCCTCCTGCACCGCGTCCTCGGCGGAGGCGAAGTCGGCACCCCGGCGGACGAGGGCCGCCAGCACGCCCGGGGTCAGGGTGCGCAGCAGCACCTCGTCCACCGGCGGGGTCACCCCGCCGACCCGTGGCAGTCCAGGTCGGCGTCGACGGGCGGCATCGACAGGAACGGGCGCAGCTCCAGCCACTCGTGGATCGGCTCGCCGTCCTTGCCGGGCGCGGCCGACAGCTCGCCGGCCAGCTCCACCGCCCGCTCGTAGGTGTCCACGTCGATCACCATCCACCCGGCGATCAGGTCCTTGGTCTCGGCGAACGGCCCGTCCGTGACCGGCGGCCGCCCCTCCCCGTCGTAGCGGACCCAGGTCCCCTCCGGGGCGAGCGCCTGCCCGTCGACGTACTCGCCGGTCTGCTCCAGCTTGGCGGCGAAGTCGCGCATGTACTGGACGTGGGCGGTGATCTCCTGCGGCGTCCAGTGCTCCATCGCCACGTCGTTGGCCGGCGCCGGGGCGCCGCGGTAGTGCTTCAGCAGCAGGTACTTGGCCATGATCGTTTCTCCTCCGTGCGGTGCGGCGGGGCCCATTCTGGCCGCGCTCACCCCTGGGACGGAGCCGGACACGGCTTCTCGACATCCCCGGCGGACTTCTTTTCCCGGAAGTTCTTGCGGAGGCCTCCGGCGGGCCCGGAGTCTGGGAGGAGGCACGCCGTCGCCCGGCGCGTCGTCCGGACCCGACAGGAGGTCGGCACCGAATGACCGGTCACGAGGTCCGCCCGTGGTGGCGGGACGCCGTCATCTACCAGATCTACCCGCGCAGCTTCGCCGACGGGGACGGGGACGGCGTCGGCGACCTCGCCGGCATCCGGCGCCGCCTCTCCCACCTGGTCGAGCTCGGGGTGGACGCGCTCTGGACCTCCCCCTGGTACGTCTCCCCGATGGCCGACGGCGGCTACGACGTGGCCGACCACCGCGACGTGGACCCGCTGTTCGGCACGCTGGCGGAGGCCGAGGCCCTGATCGAGGAGGTGCACCGGGCCGGTCTGCGGATCGTCGTCGACCTGGTGCCCAACCACGTCTCCAACCGACACCCTTGGTTCGGCGCGGCGTTGGCCGCCGGCCCCGGCTCGCCGGAGCGCGAGCGCTTCCACTTCCGGGCCGGCCGGGGCACCCACGGTGAGCTGCCCCCGAACGACTGGACCTCCTACTTCGGCGGCCCCGCCTGGCACCGCGTCGACGGACCGGAGGGCACCGAAGGCGAGTGGTACCTGCACCTCTTCGCCCCGGAGCAGCCCGACCTCAACTGGGAACACCCGGACGTCCGGGCCGACTTCGAGGCCACCCTGCGCTTCTGGCTCGACCGCGGCGTCGACGGCTTCCGGATCGACGTCACCGACGCGCTGGTCAAGGAGGCCGGCCTCCCCGACCGGGCCGACCACCGCCCCGGCACCCCGCTGCCCTGGGCCGACCAGCCCGGGGTGCACGAGATCTACCGCTCCTGGCGCCGCCTGACCGACTCCTACCCGGGAGAGCGGATGTTCGTCGGCGAGCTGTGGAGCCCCGATCCGGAGCGCTTCGCCCGCTACCTGCGGGCGGACGAACTGCACACCGCCTTCAACTTCCCCTTTCTCAGGGCCCCTTGGGACGCCGACGCACTGCGCGAGGTGATCGACAGCACCCTGGCCGCGCACGCGCCGGTCGGTGCGCCCGCCACCTGGGTGCTCTCCAACCACGACACCACCCGCCACGTCACCCGCTACGGCCGCCGCGACACCGCCTTCGCCTTCGACGGCGGGACGCGCCACGCCAGCCCCGTCGACCTGGGCCTGGGCACCCGCCGGGCCCGCGCGGCTGCCCTGCTCTCGCTCGCCCTGCCCGGCAGCGCCTACGTCTACCAGGGCGAGGAGCTCGGCCTCTGGGAAGTGGAGGACCTGCCCGCCGCCGTCCGCCAGGACCCGACGCTCCACCAGTCCGGGCAGACCGACCCGGGCCGCGACGGCTGCCGCGTCCCCCTCCCGTGGTCGGGCTCTGCCCCGCCGTTCGCCTTCACCCCGCCCGGCGCCGCGCGGGAGCCCTGGCTGCCCCAGCCCGGTGCGTGGAAGGACCTCACGGTCGCCGCCCAGAGCGGTGACCCGTCCTCGACGCTGGAGCTCTACCGCAGCGCCCTGCGCCTGCGCCGCGCCGAACCCGGCCTCGGCGAGGGCCCCCTCAGCTGGCTCCCCGCCGCTCCCGGCGTGCTCGCCTTCACCCGCCCGGGAGGGTTCACCTGCGTGGTCAACCTATCGGCGGGCACCGTCCCACTGCCCACCCACGAGGCCGTCCTGCTTGCCAGTTCGCCGCTCGACGGCGCTTCGCTCCCGACCGACACCGCCGTCTGGCTCCGCGCGGGCGCCCGGAGCTGACGAGGTGACAGCTGGAGTGCGCCGAAAGCGGGGCGAGGTGACATAGGGAGGGCGTCCGCAGCACGAGCGAAACAAACCGGCCATACCGTTTTGCTATGGCCGACATTTTCGACTCGTACACGACAGCGGGAGCGTGGGACGAGATGTTCGAGCGACCCGGGGTGGTGCGACCGGCCTACCAGGCCGTCCTCGCCGCCCTGAGCCCGCTGGACTCCCTCGAACTGCGGTACCGCACCGACCAGATGGCCCGGGCCTTCACCGACCGGGGCGTCACCTACGCCTACGGGGGCGAGGAACGCCCCTTCCCGCTCGACCTGGTGCCGCGTCTGCTCGACGCGGTCGAGTGGGACCGGCTGAGCCGCGGGGTCAGGCAGCGGGTGCTCGCACTGGAGGCCTTCCTCGCCGACGCCTACGGCGCGCAGCGCGTCTTCGCCGACGGTGTGGTGCCCTACCGGCTGCTCTACTCCTCACCGCACTTCCACCGCGCCGCGCACGGCATCGAGCCCGCGAACGGGGTCCGCATCCACGTCTCCGGGATCGACCTGGTCCGCGACGAGGAGGGCCGGTTCCGGGTGCTGGAGGACAACGTCCGTGTGCCGTCCGGCGTTTCGTACGTGATCGAGAACCGCCGGGTGATGACCCGGACCTTCCCGGCCCTCTTCGCGGAGCAGCCCGTCCGCCCGGTGGACGAGTACCCGCAGCGCCTCCTGGGCGCGCTGAGAGCCGGCGCCCCCGAGGGCGTGACCGATCCGGTCGTGGTCGTGCTCACCCCGGGGGTGGCCAACGCGGCCTACTTCGAACACGCCCTGCTGGCCCGGCTGATGGGCGTCCAGCTGGTCGAGGGCCGCGACCTGGTCTGCTCCGGCAACCGGGTCCGGATGCGCACCACCCGGGGCGAGAGCCCGGTCCACGTGATCTACCGCCGGCTGGACGACGACTTCCTGGACCCGCTGCACTTCCGGCCGGACTCGCTGATCGGCGTCCCCGGCCTGCTGGCCGCCGCGCACGCGGGGAACGTCACCCTCGCCAACGCCGTGGGCAACGGCATCGCCGACGACAAGCTGCTCTACACCTACGTCCCCGACCTGATCCGCTACTACCTGGGAGAGGAGCCGCTGCTCCCGAACGTGGAGACCATCCGCCCGGAGGAGCCGGGCCGGCTGGAGGAGGTGCTGGACCAACTGGACCGGCTGGTGCTCAAGCCCGTGGACGGCGCGGGCGGCCAGGGCATCGTGATCGGCCCCCAGGCGGACCGGAGCACGCTGGAGCGCCTGGCCGGTCAGGTGAGGGCGTGCCCGCGCAGCTGGATCGCCCAGCGCCCCGTCGCGCTCTCCACCTCGCCGACCCTGAGCCGCGACGGCGACGGCCGGGACCGCCTCGCACCGCGCCACATCGACCTGCGGCCGTTCGCCGTCCACGACGGCGACGACGTCTGGCTGCTCCCCGGCGGCCTGACCAGAGTGGCCCTGGGGGAGGGCAACCTGATCGTCAACTCCAGCCAGGGCGGCGGCTCCAAGGACACCTGGGTGCTGGCGACCGGCACGCCGCCCGGCCCGGTGGAGGAGGAACGGCCGAGCCCCGTGAACGAAGTGGTCCCGCGTCAGTCCGGCCCCGGCGGCACGCCCGGCGGCCCGCCCCAGGAGGAGGAACAGCAGTGATCACCACCGACACCATGCTCTCCCGGATCGCCGAGTCGCTGTTCTGGCTCGGCCGCTACGTGGAACGGGCCGACGACACCGCACGCATACTGGACGCCTATCTGCACCGGCTGCTGGACGACCCGTGGAGCGGGGAGGACGCGGCCTGCCGCTCGCTGCACGCCATCCTCGGCGTGTCGGCCCCGCCCGAGCGGCAGTGCGACACGGACTCGGTGCTGGCCCGGCTGGCCTTCGACGCGACCGGCCCCGACTCCATCGAGGGTGCGCTCGGGGCGGCCCGCGAGAACGCCCTGACCGCCCGGGACGTGGTCTCCACCGAGATGTGGGAGACCCTCAACTCCACCTGGCACCAGCTCGACGAGCACCGCCGCGCCGCCCGCCGCACCGGCCCCGACGCCTACCTCGGCCTGGTCCGGCGCCGGGCCGCGCTGTTCTTCGGACTCGCCGACTCCACCATGAGCCGGGACGACGGCTGGCGCTTCGTCATCCTCGGGCGGAGCCTGGAGCGGGTCGACATGACCGCCCGGCTGCTCGCCGTCCGGGGGTTGGCGGGGGTCCACGCCCCGGACTGGGCCACGCTGCTGAGCGCCAGCGGGGCCGAGGAGGCCTTCGTCCGCTCCCGCGGGGCCGGTAGCGATCCGGCCGAGGTGGCGTCCTTCCTGCTGCTGGACCGGGGCTTCCCGCGCTCCGTCCTGCACGCGCTGAGCGCCGCCGAGGAGTGCCTCGCCGACCTCGGCGGCGGCACGCCCTCCTGGCAGCCGCCCGAGCCCGCGCGGCTGGCGGTGGGCCGGATGCGCACCAGGCTGGAGTACCTGTCCGCCTCCGAACTCGACCGGCTGCCGGTCCTGTTGAAGGAGCTGCAGCTCGCCTGCGGCGAGGCCACCCGGGCCGTGGCCGAACGCTACTTCCCCTGCGACGGCCCGATCGAGTGGTCCCACCACGCCGTGACGCGCGAGGGGGTGTGAGCGTGGTGGCCAGCCGACTGCGGATCCGCCACGAGACCCGGGTGGGATACCCGAGCCCGGCCGGCTCCTCGTACAACGAGCTGCGGATGAGCCCGCTCACGCTGCCCACCCAGACCGTCCTGGACGCCCGGGTGGAGGTGACCCCGAGCGCCGAACTGTGGACCTACCGGGACTACTGGGGCACCCGGGTCACGGTGTTCGACCTGGCCGACTCGCACACCAGCCTGGTGCTGACCGCGACCAGCCTGGTCGAGACCGCGCCGCCGGCCGCGCTGACCGCGCCGCTCGGCCGGGCCGAGATCGTCGCACGGTCGGCCGACAGCCGGCTGACCGAGTACCTCGCCGGCACGCCGCGCACCACCGTGGGCCCGGAGCTCGCGGCACTGGCCGCCGGGGCCGCCGAGGGCCTGGACGCCCACGAGGCCGCGGCGGCGCTGACCGACCTGGTCAGGGAGCGGGTCTCCTACACCCAGGGGACCACCGGGGTGCACAGCGGAGCACAGGACGCCTGGGACCAACGGGCGGGCGTCTGCCAGGACTTCGCCCATCTGACCGCCGCGCTGCTCCGCGCCGCCGGCATCCCGGCCCGGTACGTCTCCGGCTACCTGCACCCCTCGGCGGACGCCGGGTCCGACCGGCCGGTGGCCGGCGAGAGCCACGCCTGGGTCGAGTACTGGTCGGGCGAGTGGACCGGCCACGACCCGACCAACGGGACCCGCCCCGGCGAGTCGCACGTCATCGTCGCGCGCGGGCGGGAGTACGGCGACGTGCCGCCGCACAAGGGCGTCTACCGCGGAGCGCCGGGCGAAGTGCCGCGCGTGCGCGTGGAGTTCACCCGCCTTGCCTGAGAGCTGCACGCGGTGCGCGGATGCTCGGGGGCGGTTCCCGTCACGGTGGGACCCACCCCCGAGCCCGGTACCGGAGGCTGACGGCTCCTCAGGCGGTCACGCCGAGGGTGTCGTCGAGCCAGTCGTAGACGCGGGCCTGGGTGAGCCGCATGGCGCCGGGGTGGCAGTGGGCGCCGGCGCCCTCCTCGGTGGTGAAGCGGATCAGGGTCTTCGGGCAGGTGAGGTGCTCGAAGAGCAGCTCGGGCTGGCCCTGGAAGAACATGTCCTCCTCGGCGTCGCAGACCAGGGTCGGGCACTGGATCCGTTCGGCGATGCCGCCCGCGAGGGTGTGGTCGAGGTAGGAGGCGTTGAAGGCCCGGGGCGTGTCGGCGCCCATCACGTACATGCCGTGGTTGACCGCCCAGCGGGCGATCGGGTCCTGGGCCATGATCCGTTCCATGGCGGCGTCGAGTTCGGGGGCCGAGGGTGCGCGCAGCAGCCGCTCCGCCTCCTCGCGGGTGCCGGGGATGTTGCGCACCGCGGTCAGGCCCAGGTCGTAGAGGCCGTCGACGGCGACCAGCGCGGCCAGGCGGTGCTCGAAGGCGGCGGCCCTGGGGGCGAGGATCCCGCCCATGCTGATCCCGAGCAGCGCGATCCTGTCGTTGTCCACGTCCGGGAGGGTCTCGGCGAAGTCCACGACGGGGGTTATCACCTGCTCCCAGTCGGGCCGGAAGACCAGGCCCTGGTGGTGGCGCGGGCCGGGCATGCCGGGGCCGTCGAAGACCAGCACGGTGTAGCCGCGCTCGACGCCGGCCATCGCCCCGAAGAAGTGCATCTCCTCCGCGGTGCCGTCGAAGCCGTTGTGCATGATCAGCGTCGGTCGCGGGGTGCCGGAGTCGTCGACGCGGTACAGGTAGCCCGGCAGCGTGGTGCCCTCGTACGGGATCTCGACGGGCTCGATGACCGGGGTGAACAGGGCCGCCGCCGCCCGGAAGCACTCCACGCTCCGGTCGTAGGCGTGGTCGTGCCGCGGGTCGCACGGGTTCCCGTGCAGGAAGAACTCGGCCGACCGGTAGTAGTTCGACGCCCGCAGGAACCCGTCCCGGGCACTCACCCGGTGCCCGGCGGCCAGCGCCTTCTCCGCCTCGCCCGAAACCCGGTCGGCGGTCGCCGTCCACTCGGTGTACCAGCTGGCGTAGTCGCCCTCGACGATGCGCTCGCCGGTGGAGACCACCTCGCCGAAGTCGGCTCCGCCGTAAGCGATGTGACTCATCGACCGCAGGGTCTCGTACCAGAACTGGATGTTGTTCGGGAACAGCAGCTGCTTCATCGCCCACACTCTCCTCGGCCGCGCCAAGCACTGATCTGTGCTTACGGGGAGGACTGTAGCCCCCCGAGGGAGACTAAGCAAACATCTGTGCTTACGATGTGGGGGTGACTTCGAACCAGCCGACCGCACGCGTCCGCAAGAGCCCCGAACAGGTCCGCGCCGCCGTCCACCAGGCGGTCATCGACCTGCTCTGCGACCCGGCGGGCGAGGACCTCAACATCCCCGCGATCGCCCAACGCGCGGGCGTCAACCACACCAGCCTCTACCGGCGTTGGGGCAGCCTCGACGCACTCCTCGCCGACGTGGTCACCACCCGCCTCGAACGCGACTCGCCGCTGAACGACACCGGCTCGCTCCGCGGCGACCTGCTCGCCTGGGCCGAGGCCAGCGCCGCGAGCATCCGCACCCCGCAGGGACGCGCCCTGGTGCGGGCCGTCATCCTCTCCATGCCGGGCGGTGTCCAGGCGCAGGCGCCGGACCAGCGCACCCAGCACTTCCACCGCCGGATGCACTCCATCGAACAGATCCGGCAGCGCGCCATCGCCCGGGGCGAGCACCCGCCGCCGCTGGAGCAGATCCTCGACCAGCTGATCGCGCCGTTCTACCTCCGGGCGATCTTCGGCATCGAGCTGCCGGCCACCGGCTACCCGGAACTCCTGGTCGACCGCCTGCTCGGGAGCCCGGCGGCCGGCTGACCCGTGGCGAGCCTCCCGCCGGGCCGGCACCGGGCTGTGTCCGGGCCGCTTTCCGCGGTGCGGCCCGGACACGGCCCGGACGGCCCGTCAGGCGTCGGCGGGTCGGTGCCTCTCCAGCCACTCGGTGATGAGCCGGTTGGTCTCGGCCGGCCGCTCCTGCTGGATCCAGTGGCCGCAGTCCAGACTGACCACCTCGACGTCGGGCACGAACGCGGCCAGGTTCTCGGACCGCCTGACGGTGTCCCGGTCGCCGTAGATCATGAGCGCGGGCCGGCGGACGATCGGGTCCACGTCCGCCAGCAGGTGCCAGTTGCGGTCGAGGTTCCGGTACCAGTTGACGCTGCCGGTGAACCCCGTCGACTCGAAGGCGGCGACCAGGACCGCCAGTTCGGCGTCGCTCATCACCGGCTCGCCGCGCGGGGCCTCCGCGCGGGCGAGGTCGATCAGCGCCATGCCGGGCCCGGGCTGCGCCGGGGGCTCGTCCTTGCGGTAGAGGTTGCGCAGGAAGCGGGCGGTGTTCCGGTCGAACACGGCGTCCGCGACGCCGGGCTGCCGGTTGAAGTGGACGAAGTAGAAGTCACCGCCGAGCACCTCCTCCATCGCCTCGATCCAGGGCTTCGCGCCGCGTTCCTGGTAGGGCAGGCTGAGGTTGACGACCCGGTTCACCCGGTCCGGGTGCAGCAGGGCCAGCCCCCAGACGACCATGGCACCCCAGTCGTGGCCGACGAAGGCGGCGTCCTGGTACCCGTAGTGGTCGAGCAGCGCGACCAGGTCGCCCGTCAGGTGCGCGAGGTCGTAGGCCGTCACCTCGGCCGGACGGGACGAGTTCCCGTAGCCCCGTTGGTTCGGGACGATGACGTGGTGGCCCGCCGCGACCAGGGCGGGTATCTGGTGGCGCCAGGAGAAGGCGTGCTCGGGCCATCCGTGGCAGAGCACGACGGGGCTGCCCGCGTTCCGGCGGCCCGCTTCGAAGACCTCCAGCTCGACACCGTTGACCTGGACGAGGGTGGGTTCGGGGAAATCGGCCGGATCGAACATCGCGGTCTCCTTCTGGTCGGTTCGGAATGGCCGCCCCCGGGCAGGCCCGGCTGCCCGGCTGACCGGGCGTCAGGCCGCGGTGCGGGTCGCCGCTGGAGGCGTGCCGCCATCGTGCCGAGCGAAACCGGTCACCCCGTGACCGGTTTCCCTGGAAGTCTTGGCGAGGTGCGAACCGACCGGCTGGTGGCCGTCCTCCTGATGCTCCAGCGGCGCGGCCGGGTGACGGCGGCGGAGGTCGCCCGCGAACTGGAGGTGTCCGAGCGCACCGCCCGCCGCGACCTCGACGCCCTCGCGATGGCCGGGGTCCCCGTGTACTCCCTGCAGGGCCGGGGCGGCGGCTGGCGTCTGGTCGGCGGCGCCCGCACCGACCTGTCCGGTCTGACGGCGGGTGAGGCCCGGGCGCTGTTCCTGGTGGCCGGCCCGGCCTCGGCCGCAGCACCGGCCGTGAAGGCGGCGCTGCGCAAGCTCGTCCACGCCCTGCCCGAGCCCTTCCGGTCGCAGGCCGAGGCAGCGGCGGCCGCACGGGTCACGGACCCGCTCGGCTGGGGATCGAACTGGGCCGAGCCCCGGCCGCCCCGGCTCCTCGACGTGCTCCAGGACGCGGTGATCCGGGGCGTCCAGGTACGGCTGGGGTACCTCGACGGCCAGGGCGCCGGTACCGAGCGGACCGTCCACCCGCTGGGCATCGTCGCCAAGGCCCCGTCGTGGTACCTGGTGGCCGGCACCGAGGCCGGCCGACGGACCTTCCGGATCGACCGGGTGTCCTCCGCCGAGCCGACCGGAGACCCGGTGCACCGGCCAGACGGCTTCGACCTCGCCGCGAGCTGGCGGGAGATCACCGACGAGGTCGACCGCCGGCGCATGCCCCTGGAAGCCCGGGCACTGTGCCCGCCCGACGCGATCGGCCTGCTCCGGATGGCCTTCGGCACCCGGCTGGAGGTCGGCGACCCGCAGGCCGACGGGCAGGTCCGGGTGACGGTCCGCGGCTACGACGAGCACACGCTCGCCGGTGAACTCGCCGGACTGGTCGCATGGTTGGAGGTGACCGACCCACCGGGTCTGCGGGACCACATGCTCGCCATCGGCACCGCACTGGTCGAACGCTACCGCTGACACCCGTCCCTGGGCCCGGCGGCTCTCACTCCGGCCCAGCTCGCCCGGATCGACGAACTCGCGGACGGCGACCGGCGGATCGTCGGCGCCGGCCTCCAGGACCGGACCGTCCTCGTGGACGAACGCTTCCGGGCCCGGGCCCGGCCGACCGGGACGGGCCGCACCGTCTCCTCGAACGGCGCGTCAGCGGCCGGTCCACCATGGCCACCGCTCTCGAAATGCGCTGGCCAGGACCCTTGTGCCCGGACGAGGATGGCGCCATGACGTCCTGGATCCTGACCCCCGAAGCCTTCGACTCGGTGAGCGCGAGCAGCCTGCGCCGCGACTACTACGACGAGGTCGCGAGCCGGTACTGGAAGCGGCCGGCGACGCCCGAGGAGGTCGACCGGGGCCTGGCCGGGGACGGGGTCGAGCGGCTCGCCCCGCCCACCGGCCAGTTCGTGGTCGGGCGCTACGGCGGAGAGGCCGCGGCGTGCGGCGGAGTCCTGATGCTGGACGCCGAGCGGGCCGAGCTCACCCGGGTCTACGTACGCCCGGCCTTCCGTGGGAAGGGCGGTGCGGGCCTCCTGTTGGAGCAGCTGGAGGAGGAGGCCCGCTCGCTCGGCGCCGGTCGGACGGTCCTCAACACGCGCCTCGACCTGGTCGAGGCGCGTGCGCTGTACGTCCGCCACGGCTATGCCGAGATCCCGGCGTACTGCACGGGGCCGTACATGGAGATCTGGTACGGCAAGGACCTCGGGCCGGGCCGCTGACGGCCCGGCAGGTCGCCTCAGAACCGCAGCACCTCGCGGTCCAGCGGGTACTCCGCCCGGTGCGGGCCCTCGTACGGGGACGGCGTGATCGGCAGGACGCCGGTCGGCTGGATGCCCAGGTTGTCGTCCCAGAGCCGGGGTTCGACCTGCCCCAGGACGCGGAACTCCCGGAAGGTGAACGGCGGGCTGTCGGTCGGGAAGAACTCGGGCGTGGTCATCACCTGGAAGTGCAGGTGCGGGGTGGTGGAGTTGCCGCTGTTGCCGATCAGGCCGAGCTCCTGGCCGGGCTCGACGCAGTCGCCCTCCCGGACCCGGAGCGAGCCGGGCCGCAGGTGGCCGTAGAGCAGGAAACGGCCGGGGGCGACCTCCACGGTGACGTGGTTGCCGGTGGTGTCCTGGATCGGCGGGACGGGCGGCGTGATCGGCGGCGTGTTGTCCGGGACGCCGTCCTGGACCTCCACCACCCGGCCGCCGGCCGCGGCCAGCACCGGCTGACGGTAGCTCAGGTAGCTGTCGAGCAGCGTGGGGTCACCCGCCCAGGTCTCGCCCTGCTCACCGACCCGGTACCAGTCGATCGCGAACCGCTGCGGTACGAAGAAGCGGCCGTTGATCGGGGCGAAGCCGCGCCGGTGGTGGGTGTTGCCGCAGCACGACTCGCTGGCGAACCAGGCGCCCGGGGCGACCGGTGCGGCGAGGTCCAGGGGGGTGGTGCGGCCGAGCGGGGTGGCCTGCACCGTCTCCTCGAACGGGGCCTCGCCGGAGGGGCCGAGGATGGTGCCCGCGAAGTGGTGCTCGACCACCTCGGGCACGGGCTGCCCGCCGTCCAGGACGAAGTCGAGCCAGATGACCCACTGCTGGGAGCCCTGGAGGACGGTCGGCTCCGGCGGGGGCGGCGCCGGGGTGTACGCGTCGGCCCCCGGAAGCGGGTCGCCGACGGGGTTGGCGGCCGCGGCCAGGTCCTCGCCGCTCAGTGACCCGATCACCCGGTGCGTTCGCGCGTCCTGGACGTCGACCCGGTCCAGCCGCACCTGCGCGCGGCTGGACAGCGCGTTGGTGGCGAGCAGTTCGTAGGAGAGGTGCGTCCGCCCGTCGGTGGCCTCGAAGGGTGTGGGCTCGGTCATCACGGATGCCGTCAGCGGGGTGAACCGCGTGTCGGGCGGCAGGGCCTTCGGGGCGGCTCCGGCCACCGGGGCGGCCGCCGCCAGCAGGACGGCCGCGGCGAGGGAGGCGGTGCCGAGTCCGCGGCGGCGCGGGGTACGGCCGGCCCGGCCGGCCGCGGTGGTGAGGGCGGGAATGGGTGCTGTCATGGTGCTGCTCCGTTCTCAGCGGGCGGCCTGCTCCTGGAGCAGGGCCGCGATCCTGGTGACGTCCGCGACGGTCTCGATCAGGCCCTCGATGTCCGGCGCGGAGGCCCCGTTGACGCCCACGAAGAAGGTGTGCAGGCACCCGTCGCGGGTCTCCAGGAAGCCGCCGAGGGTCTGCGCCCCGATCGCGAGCCGCTGGTTCACGCCGTCTTCGCCGGCCACCGTCCCGGGCTTGGCGAACACCTTCCCCTTGGCGGCGCAGTCCGGGCAGAACGGCGCGAGGCTGCCGTCCACGCCGAGGATCGGCAGGGCGTACCGGAAGCGCTCGGCGTCGGGGGTGGCGAGCCAGTGCGCGAGGACCTGGTTGACCGCGCGCGGGGTGACCCGGTCGACCGGGTTGCCGCCGCGGCCGTCCAGCAGCTGCACCTGGGTGGGGTCGACGCCGGCCTGCTCCAGGAAGGACCGCAGCACCGGGAAGCCGTCGTCGCAGGCGTGACCGCCGGCCGTCACCGCCATCAGGCAGATCGCGAGGTTGGCGCCGAGGTTGTGACTGACCTTCAGGACCAGCCGGGCGTACTCGGCGTAGACCGGGGAGACGTACGCCGCGACCTGCGGCGCCCCGGCGTAGTCGGCGGGCAGCGTGCCGACCGGGTTGGGCCCGGTCGGCGGGGCGGTCACGGTGACCCCGGCGCGGGCGAGGGCCTCGATCAGGGCGGTGCGGCCGAAGGCGTTCGGGTCCTGGACGGAGGAGACCCGCAGCACCGGTGCGGAGTCGGCGGCCACCGTGCCGGAGAGGGTGATCCGGGTGCCGTCGGGCGAGGCGGTGACCTGGACGTCGGTCGGGCCGCCGGGAGCGACCGTCCGCACGGTCGAGGTCACCTGGTACGGCGCGACCTGCGGCCGCCACATCAGCTCGGCCGGCCGGCCCGGCTGGGTGGGCGTGCTCAGCAGGTCGATCAGGTTGTCGTTGACGATCAGGGGAGTGGGGGCCGGGTCGAGGTTGGACCCGGCGGTGAACAGGCGCGGGTCGACCACCACGTCGCCGCGGACCTCGGTGATGCCCGACTCCCGTACCTGAGCCGCGATCAGGTCGAGCCCGGCCAGCGGGTCCTCGGGGGTGAGGGTGGCTCCGGGGAGGTCGTTGGCGTAGGTGTGGTCGATGTCGGTGAAGTCGACCGAGCCGTCCGGCTCGGTGCGCCCGCCCATCGTCAGGTCGCCCTGCGCGACCAGGGCGAGGGCGCCGTCGAGCACCGAACCCTCGCGGGTGCCGAGCGCGTGCACCGGAGTGGTGAAGCGGTGTTCGGTGCCCAGGGCGTGCCAGGCGCCCGAGACGCTGAACAGCTTGGTCACCGAACCGGGGACGAAGAACTGGTCCGGCGTCAGCGCGTGGACGGTCTCCCCGCTGACCGGGTCCATCTCCAGCAGGCCCCACTGGCCGTGCCGGTAGGCGGGCTTGTCCATCACGGCGTTGATCTCCGGGCCCAGCGAGCCCCGGGGGTCCTGCGGCGCGGCGGCGGTCAGGGTGGCGGCCGCCAGCAGCGCGGCCCCCACCCTCAGCCGGACCTGCGCCCGACGGCTCTTCGGTCCCATGCGGTGCACCTCACGGCGAGTCGGCAGAGCCCGTCCGAACGGGCTCGTTCCGCTCGCACCCTAGGCAGCCACCGCCCCCGGAATCCCCGCAGGCGGGGCCCCGACCCGCCGGAGCCCCACCGATCGGCCCAGCCGGGCCGGTGCTCAGGCGAGGTCGTAGACCACGGTCACCGGGGCGTGGTCGGACCAGCGCTCGGGGTGGGTGGCGGCGCGCTCGACCACGGCGGAGGTGGCGCCGGCGGCGAGACCCGGGGTGGCCATCTGGTAGTCGATGCGCCAGCCGGAGTCGTTGTCGAAGGCGCGACCGCGGTAGGACCACCAGGTGTAGGGGCCGGGCTGGTCGGGGTGGAGGGTGCGGACGACGTCGACGTAGCCGGCCTCGGTGAGGACGCGGGTGAGCCAGGCGCGCTCCTCGGGGAGGAAGCCGGCGCTCTTCTGGTTGGCCTTCCAGTTCTTGAGGTCGATCTCCTGGTGGGCGATGTTCCAGTCGCCGCAGACCACGACCTCGCGGCCCTCGGCCTCGGCGCGCTTGCGCAGCTCGGTGAGGTGGACGAGGAACTCCGCCATGAAGCGTTCCTTCTCGTCCTGCCGTTCGGTGCCGACTTCGCCGGAGGGGAGGTAGAGGCTGGCCACCGTGACGCCAGGGAGGTCGATTTCGGCATACCTGCCCGAATTGTCGAATTCGGCCGAGCCGAAGCCGATCGCGGTACGGGTCGGCTCCTGCCGCGAGAGGACGGCCACGCCGGCCCGGCCCTTGGCCGCGGCGGGGGCCCAGACCGCGTGCCAGCCTTCCAACTCGCGCAGCTCGACCGGGAGTTGGCCGTGCTCGGAGCGGACCTCCTGGAAGCAGATCACATCCGCCCGGGTGGCGGTGAGCCACTCCAGCAGGCCCTTCTTGGCGGCGGCCCGAATGCCGTTCACGTTCGCGGTAGTCACAACAAGAGTCACCGGGGAAGGGTATCCGGCCGGTCGGGTGGCCGGTGGAAGGCGGTGCGGTGACGGCTGCGCGTCGTGAACGCGATGTGAAGTCTTGTCCGGCGAAGGTCAAGGAAGCGCATTGGTCTTGACCATCTCGGCGGGCAAGCCCTACTGTCACTTACTGCAAAGACCTTTAATAAAGAAGGACGGATAAAGCCCGCCCCTCCCACCTGCCAGAACGTCGGGCGCGGGGCAGGCCCGGCGACCTTCAGGGCGGAGGACACGGTGGGGCAGAACCAGCTCGCGGCAGTACCGGAGCCGAAGTACTGGCACCTGCGCACGGTCCTGGTGCGCACCATCGACGCGGAGTTCTCCACCGGTCAGGTGCTGCCCAACGAGCGGGAGCTCGCCGCCCGCTTCGGCGTGGCCCGGGCCACCCTGCGCCAGGCGCTCGACCAGCTGGAGCTGGAGGGCCGGCTGGTCCGCCGCCGTGGCATCGGCACCCTGATCGCCGCCCCGCGGGTCGGCGTCCCGGTCAGCCGCCGCGAGGAGGGCTGGCCCGGGGTGAGCCGCAGTCAGGCCTGGCGCGAGGTCGGCTGCGAGAGCGCCCCCGCCACGCCGCAGCTCGCCCTGTCGCTCGGGGTCGAGCCCGGGAGCCTGGTGCACACCGTCCGCCGGATCCGTCTGGTCCAGGGCCAGGCCATGGCCACCGAGTCCCTGCACGTGCCGGACGCCGCGCTGCGCGCGCTGCCCCGGGTGGTCGGCGGTGCCGCCCAGTCCGAGGCGGACCCGGCGCGGCTGGTGCTCCGTCAGCTGGAGCGCCTGGTGATCGACGGCGAGTCCCGCGCGGTCGAGCTCGGCGTGGCCGAGGCCGAGGAGGCCGGACTGCTGCAGCGCCCGCCGGGCACCCCGGTCCTGGTGGTCACCACCCAGTACGCCGCGGCCGGCCGCCTCGCCGCCCTCTCGGTCGCCACCTACCGGGCCGACACCTGCAAGCTCACCTTCGGCGAGACCGGCCTGGTCGAGGTCACCCCGGTCGAGAACAAGCAGCCGGTCGGCGCGGCCGCCGCTTCCTGACGGCCCTTCCGACCGCCCTTGTGACCGCCCTTCTGACCGCCCGGAGGGCGGTCAGGGGCGCGGGGAACTGCGCGAATTCGGAAGAACGAGACCCGTGTGCCGGGTGCGGACAGCCACGTGCAAGTGGAACTCCGTGCCCGGCACACGGGTCTCTGTCGTCCGAGCTCGCGCAGTTCCCCGCGCCCCTGGGCGGCCCCTGCGGGGCCGGCGGCGGCGGGTCAGCGCGGGACGGAAGAAGGAGACCCGTGTGCCGGGTGCGGACAGCCACGTGCAAGTGGAACTCCGTACCCGGCACACGGGTCTCTGTCGTCCGAATTCGCGCAGTTCCCCGCGCCCCTGGGCGGCCCCCGCCGGGGGCCGCCCAGGGTTCAGCGCGGGGAGTCGACCGCGAAGAGCTGGTCCTCGACGTGGTCGAGGGCGACGCGGAGGGCGCCCATGGCGACGACCTCGGTGCCGAGGGCGGCCAGGGCGACGTCGGGGGCGCGGAGGCAGTAGAGGGCGAGCTGTTGGCGCAGGGGTTCCAACACGTCGTCAAGACCGGCCGCCCAGCCGCCGACCACCACGATCTCGGGGTCGAGGGCGAGGACCAGGGCCGCGACGTCGTGGACCAGGCGGCGCAGGAAGCGGTCCATCGCGACGAGGGCGACCTCGTCGCCCTCGCGGGCCAGCCGCAGCACCCGGGCCACCGCGGCCTCGTCCAGCGGGTCGAGCGGCTTGCCGGTGGTGGAGAGCAGGCGCTCCGGGGTGGCCTCCTGGCCGAGCAGGTGCAGCGCGCCGATCTCGCCGGCGGCGCCGCCGAAGCCGCGGTGCAGCCGCCCGTCGATCAGTGAGCCCGCGCCCGGGCTGAGGCCGGCCATCACGAAGACCAGGTCGCCCTTGCCGACCGCCGCGCCCTGCCAGTGCTCGGCGATGGCGGCCAGGTTGGCGTCGTTCTCGATCATCACCGGGCAGCGGAACGAGCGCCGCAGCCGGGCGCCCAGGTCCAGCCCGGTCCAACCGGGCATCGCGGTGCCGAGCTTGACGTTCCCTTCGCGATCCACGATGCCGGGGGAGCCGACCGCGACCGCCCAGAGGCTGTCCCGGGAGACCCCGGCCTTGCGGAGCACCTCGGCCACGGTGGCCCGGACCAGGGTGAGCCGCTCCTCGGGTTCGAGGGTCTCGACGGCCGGCTTGGCGTGGCTGCCCAGCACGGTGCCGGTCAGGTCGGCCAGGATGACCCGGATGTCGTGGACGCCGATCTCGATGCCCAGGATGTGCCCGGCCTCCGCGCGGAAGCGGAACCAACGGGCGGGGCGGCCGCGCTGACGGCCCGTGTCCTGGGACTGCTCGACCTCGGCGACCAGCCCGGCCTCGATCAGCCCCTCGATCACGCCCTCCACCGTCGGCCGCGACAGTCCGGTGTCCCCGACCAGCTGGGTCAGGGTGACGGCCTGTCCGTCGCGCAGCGCCCGCAGGGTGACCGCGGCGTTGATCCGACGCAGCAGCGAGGAGTCCCCTCCGGTGAGCCGATCCGCCAAGTCGCTGCCCTTCCGCCGTCTCACGCGCGACTGCACCGGCACGCGTGAAGGAGTACGCGGGCGACACTGTCCGGGCCCCCACGGGTGGGCCCACCGGGCAGCGCGACACGGGGTACGGCGCCGGAGGGCGTGAGCCGGATGCTACTCGGAGCGACCTCGGCCCGCGAGCGTTTCCGCAGCTCATCACCGGTTCGGTATCGAAACGGTACGTAGGCCCCGTCGCCCGGCGGGGTCGGCCGAGTCCGAACGGCGGCCGCCGCAGCGCGACCGTGCGCGGACGTGACCGCGCACGGACGTGACCGCGCACGGACGCGACCGCGCACGGACGTGACGGGGCAGCGGCGGGGGAGCGGCGGGGGAGCGGTGGCGGGGCGTCAGCCGCCGAGGCGCCAGACCGTGGTGGTCTTCACCCGGCTGTCCTCGAGGTCGGCCGCCGTCGGCACCTGGTAGACCGCCACCTCGGTGAAGGCCCCGCGCGGCAGGTAGGCCCGCCCGGGGTCGCCGACCAGCACCAGCGCGCCGCGCTCCTGAGCCCGGGTCAGGAACGGCAGCACCCGCTCGGCCATCGCCCGCTCGTAGAACACGTCCCCGGCCAGCACCACCTCGGCCGGTCCGCCGTCCCCGCCGAGCAGGTCCGCCAGGACGGCGTCGAGCCGCACCCCGTTGGCCTCGGCGTTGAGCGCGATCGCGGCCACCGCGTACGCGTCGATCTCGGCCGCCGTCACCTCCGCCGCGCCGCGCAGCGCGGCCGCGACCGCGACCAGTCCGGAACCGGCCGCCAGGTCCAGCACCCGACGGCCCGCCACCACCTCCGGGTGGTCCAGCACGTAGCGGGCCACGGCCTGGCCGCCGGCCCACGCGAAACCCCAGAACGGCGGCGGCAGGTCGGCCTGGCCCTTGCTCTCCTCGGTGTGCTCCCAGAGCGAGATGGCCGAGGCGGCCTGGTGCAGCCGCACCTCCGGCACGAACGGCACCGGTGCCAGCTCGGTCTGCTCCCGCACGAACCCCCGCAGGGCCTGCTCGTCCACCGTGGCCACACCCATGCTCCGCGCCTTCCTCTCACCGGTGCCCGGATCCTACGCCGGGGCCGCCACCTCGCCGACCGGCCGCAGCAGAGCCCGGGCCGGTCGGGGGTGACCCAGACCCTACGGCATCTGACGGCCCGTCACGTGCGCGTCACGTGTCCGTCGTACAGCCACAGCACGGCGGCAGCACGGGGGCAGCGCGGAGGCAGCGCGGCTGCCGCGCGCACGAGGCGCACCGGGGTCGCGAGGGACCGTCCCACCAGCTGGAATTCGCTCGTCCGGGTGGGTCGGCGCTGCTAGACATGCCCGTCATGAGCGACCTACGACTGCGCCCCGCCGACCCCGACGAGATCCCCGCCCTGCTGGCCTTCTGGGCCAGGGCTGCGGAGGGCACCAGCATCACCGACGACCCCGACGGAGTCGGACGCCTGATCGCCCGTGACCCGGAGGCGCTGATCGTCGCCGAACGGGACGGCGCGGTGGTCGGCACCGTGATCGCCGGCTACGACGGCTGGCGGTGTCACCTCTACCGGCTCGCGGTCGACCCGGAGCAGCGGCGGCAGGGCATCGCCGCCGCACTGCTGGCCGCGGTGGAGGAGCGGTTCGCCGCGCTCGGCGGCCGGCGGGCCGACGCGATGGTGCTCGACCACAACGAGCTCGGGCAGCACGCCTGGCGGGCGGCCGGCTACGGTCCCGAGCCGGCCTGGACCCGCTGGGTGAAGCCGCTGGGCTGAGCGGCTCCCCGGATCTCCCCACGGGTCCGTCACGGCGAGGGGGAGACGTCCGCTCCGCGCCGCTCGGGGTGCGGCGTCGCCGGACGGGGCGTCAGGGGTGCAGCGGCGCGGGCAAGTGGTGTCCGTGCGCCCCTGGCGTGCGCTCGCACAGGCGGCGCAGCCCGACTGGTGGTAGTGGTCGAGATACGTACGGTGAGAACCAGTACTGGTCGTCCCACCCCGTCAGGAGCCCGTCAGATGCGTATAGGTACCCTCGCCGCCGCCACCGTCCTGCTTGCCGTGAGCGCGCTGCCGCTCGCCGGCGCGGCCGAGGCCCAAGACCTGGACTGCCGGGACTTCCGGACCCAGCAGGAAGCCCAGGCGGAGTTCGACCGGGTCGCCGGTGACCCGAACCGGCTGGACGCCGACAAGGACATGAAGGCCTGTGAGGCGCTCTCCAACGGCGGGGTCGCCCCCGCCGTTCCCGGCGGGACGCCGCCCCCGGTGGCTAGCCCCTCGGCCTCGCCGTCGACGCCGGTCACGCCGCCCGTGCCGCACGGCGGGGTGAGAGCCGGCCACGGCCCGGTGGACGGGGGTGGCGACACCGGGCTCGCCGCCGGCCTCGGGGCAGCCTCCGCCCTGGCGGCGGGCGGGGCGTACGCCCTGCGCCGGCGGCAGGCCCGGCAGCGCGGCTGACCGTCCGTCGGATCCGGTGGGTGCGGCGACGGACCGCCGCCGCACCCACCGGCCCGGCCGGTTCGCCGAGCTGAGGAAACACCAGAGGAAGGATCCCCACATGGCCACCGCCGTGGGGCACGGCCAACGGGCCGAGAGACGGGCCAGGCGGCGGCGCCGGGCGCCGGGCGTGCTCGCGCTGGCCTCGGCGCTGTTGGCGCTGGGCGCCTGGGGCGTGGGGCTGGGTTCCTCGTCCGAGCTGCCGCCAGTTCCCGGGACGCCCGCCGCCGCGCCCGTCCCGGTCGTGGTGGTGCCGGCCGTGCCGGCGCCGGTGCACGGGATGGCCCGGTCGGTGCCCCGGCGGCTGCGGATCCCCGAGCTGGACGTGGACGTCCCGCTGGTCGAGCTGACCCTCGGGACGGACGGGGCCCTCCAGCCACCGGAGTCCGAGGAGACCGCGCTGGCCGGCTGGTACGCGGCCGGGACCAGCCCGGGCGAGACCGGCACCGCCGTGCTCGCCGGGCACGTCGACACCGCACGCGGCCCCGCCGCGCTGTACCGGCTTGCCACCCTGACGCCCGGTCAGGCCGTCCTGGTCGACCGGACGGACGGCGGCACCGCCCGCTTCGTGGTGGACGAGGTCGCCAACCACCCCCGCGAGGCCTTCCCCAGCGACCGGGTCTACGCCCCGGCCCCCAGGCCCGAGCTCCGGGTGATCACCTGCGGCGGCCGCTACGACCGCGCCCACGGCGGCTACCAGGACAACACCGTGGTCTACGCCCACCTGGAGCAGCGGCCGTGACGGCCGGTCAGCCGGCCGGGTCCGCGTCCGGGTCCGTGTAGTCGGCGGTCCGCCGCACCTCGCCGAAGCGGGGGAAGATCCGGCCGACGGCGAACTCGTGCTCGTCGGCCGCGAAGCCGGACATGGCGTCCGTGACGAACTCCACCTCGTAGCCGAGGTCACTCGCCGCCCGCGCCGTCGACTCCACGCCCATGGTGGTCACCAGGCCGCCCAACACCACCGTCCCGACGCCGAGTTCGCGCAGCCGCGCATCCAGGCCGGTGCCCTGGAACGCGCCCACGGTCTGCTTGACCACGGTGACGTCCCCGGGCTGCACCAGGCCCTCGGCGAAGCCGCTGCCGGGCGGCTGCTCGGCCACCCCGGGGCGGTCCACCCGCACCAGCACCACCGGCCGCCCCTGCGCGCGGAACGCCTCCGCGAGGCGGCGGCAGCGGGCCAGCACCTGCTCGCCCTCGTACGGGGCGAGCGGGAGGGCGACGATCCGGGGCATCAGGTCGATCAGGACCAGGGCGGTGTTCACGGGCCGAGCATAGGGGCCGCGCTGTGGTCGGCCCCGGCGGGGCGGGGGGGAAAACCCGTCGATCCGCCGGCCGGTCCGGCCTACGCTCCTGCCCATGTCCCACGCGAAGACCAGCTACGTCTGCCTGCCCTGCCGGGCCTCGTACAAGCAGCCGTACGAGGGTGCCCACGAGCGCCGCTGCCCGCGCTGCGCGGAGCCGCTGATCCACGTCGGCTCGGCCTTCGCCGCCCCCCGTCGCCGCGACACCGCCGCCTGGCGGGTCCTCTCGGTGCTGCTGCACGCGGGCGTCCGCTTCCACAAGTCCTGCTGCGGCGGCCCCGGTTACCGCCCGCAATCGGTCCGCGAGGTCCGCGAGCGGCTGGTCCACGCCCGCCGCACCGGCCGCCCGGCGGCGGAGGCGCTGGTGCGGTACGGGCTCTGACGCGGACCGGCCGTGCCACGCCCTTCGGGAGGGGGTGGCACGGCCGGTCCGTCTCACACGGTGTTCAGCACTGGGGCCGCTTGCCGTGGTTGGCGCCGTGCTTGCGGCGGGCCTTCTTCTTGCGGCGTCGCTTGGAAGACATCGCGTCTGCTCCTCTCGCTGCGGTCTGCCGGTCCTCCGTTCAACCTCGCACGGGCGGGAGAGGTCGGCGAGGCGGCGCCGCTGTGCGGGTGACGGGGCGTGAGCGGAGGGGGACCGGCCGGTTCCGGCCGTCCGGTGACGGTCACGCGGGGGAGAAGGGTGGGTGGTGTGGCACAGGTGTACGGGTGGCGGGTGCGCAGGGACGGGTGGGGCGGGGGCGGCGGATGGGGCGGGCCGCAGAAAGGCCGACAAGCGACCGGCCGGCGCATGCCAGAGGTCTAGGCCAACAGGGGCTCCCCTCCTAGGGTGTGACGCACCGTCAGCCGGGCCCGGGTGTCGACGGAGACCGTCCGCCACCACCACCCAGGGGGTACCCGCATGTCGCTACGCCTGTTCTCGCGCGTGGTCAGATCCGCGCTGCTCGCGGTGAGCGTGCTCGCCGCGCTCCTCGCCGCCGCCCTGCCCACCGCCTACCCGGCCGCGGCCGCCGTGCCGGACCGCTACGGCTTCGCCTTCCTGGACAACGCGACCCCGCCGCCCGCCTACGTCCCGGACACCACCCGCCAGTGGGGCAGCTGGCCGTCGCCGGGCGCCAACCCGGTCAAGGTCGACCAGGTGGGCGTCGGCCAGTACGTCGTGCACTTCCCGCTGATCGCGGGCCCGGGCGGGATCGCCCACGCCACCGCCGTCGGCCGCACCGGCAGCTGGTGCCAGGTCAAGGGCTGGGGCCCGGTCGGGACCGGACTCGACGTGACGGTCCTGTGCTACAAGCCCGGCGGCATTCCGGTGAACTCGCTGTTCACCGCGCTCTACACCACCAGCAGCGGGGTCCCCGCCCCGGCCGGCGGCGGCTACGGCTACACCTACTCCGCCCCCACCGGCGCGGTGATCACCCAGTACAACTCCTCCGGCGGGGCCAACACCGTCAGCCACGGCTCCACCGGCATCTGGAAGGCCTGGCTGCCCGGCCTCGGCGCCGCCACCCCGCTCGGCAACTTCCAGGTGACCGCGGTCGACGGCGTCCAGGGCGCCCGCTGCAAGGTGGCCGACTGGTACCCGGCCGCCAGCGGGCAGACCGCGATCGTCGCCTGCTTCGACGCGGCCAACAACCCGTACGACACCCGGTGGACGCTCAGCTACTCGGTCAAGCGCGCCGTGCACGGCCCGGCCTTCCCGCCCAAGTACTTCGGCCACCTCTGGTACAACGGCGGCGTCCCGGCCGCGACCAGCTTCAACTCGGTCGGCGCGGTCAACTCCCTCGCCGGGTCGGTCCCGTACTCGGTGACCATGCCCGGGGTGGCGCAGGCCCCGGACACCTCGCACACCACCGCCTTCGGTCCCGGCCCGGACTACTGCGGCGAGGCCATGCCCTGGAACCGCAGCGGCAGCACCCTGACGCTCTACCCGATCTGCTTCAACGCCAGCGGCAGCCCGGTGACCGGGCGGTTCTTCACCGCCTACACCTCGGCGTTCTGACCCGTCGTCGGCAGACCCGGCCCGGGCGCTCAGGGGGTGTGGAAGAGCACCTCCGGGGCGTCCGGGCGGGGGCCGTCGAGCACCGGCTGCGGGCGGCCCTTCAGGTGGAGGTCGAGGAAGGCGCCGACGTAGCGCCTGGTCAGCTCCACCGAGCGGGCGCCGGTCAACTCCGAGCCGGGGGCGGGCGGGTCGATCTGGTCGACGATGGCCGGGTAGTCGGTGAAGGTGAAGTGGTCCGAGCCGGTGAAGGTGATCCAGCGCTTCCAGCCGCCGAACCGGCTCCAGTTGACGTCCCAGCTGGGCTCGTGGCCCGGCGTGGTCTCGGCCGCGCCCAGCAGCAGGAACGGGCGGCCGTCGGTGGCGGGCGGGGTCATCAGCGAGCCGTCCATGTCGACCCCGGCCTTGATCCGGGGGTCGGCCGCCATCGCGGAGGCGGCCGAGGCGCCGCCGATCGAGTGCCCGGCCATCGCGATCCGCTTGCGGTCGATCATGCCCGCGAGGCGCCAGGCGGGGTGACGGCCGGTCAGCCGGTCGAGCAGGAAGGAGACGTCCTTCGCCCGGCCGTCGGTCACCTTGTCGTAGCCCACGCCCTCGGCCTGCTCACAGGCCAGGCAGGTCGGCAGCCGCCCGCCCGGGAAGGCGGTGCCCGCGCTCTCGTACGCGTGGTCCACCAGGGCGACCAGGTAACCGCGCGAGGTGAGGTCCTCGGCGAGCGAGCTCAGGGTGGCCCGGTGCACGCCGAAGCCGGGGGAGAGCACCACCAACGGGTACGTCCCGCCCAGCGGCCGGGCGTCGGTGCGGGCCGTGGTCCGGGTGGCCGCCACCACGGCCGGGTCGACGGCGTCCTTGAGCTCCGCCCCCAGCAGCCGGCGGGCCTCGTCCACCCGCAGGTACGGGGCCGGGCGGCCGGTGCCCCGGTGGGCCGGGTAGTACATGGTCACCATCAGCTCGCGCGGGCCGGACTTCGCCCACTGGTCCACCCGGCTGCGGTCCACCAGGTGCAGCACCTCCTGGCCGACGCCCAACGGGCCCGTGGGGCGGGGAAGTTCGAGCTGTGTCCGGGAGGGCTTGGTGGCCGTGGCGGCGGGTGCGGGCGCGGCCGAAGCGGTGGCGGCCAGCGGCAGCGGGAGCGCCAGGGCGAGGAGCAGGGTGGCGGCGGCGGTGAGGCGTCGGTTCATGTCTCCGAACCTAGGTCCCGGCCCCTGACGGATCGTCAGCTCGCCGGAGGATCACGCTCCTCCGCCCGGAGGATGCCCCACCTCCACCCACGGTCTGACCACCGCACCGGGAAGTCCTCCGGCGGTAGCGGTCGGTCGCCTGACGGATCGTCGGCCGACCGGAGGACGGGGATCATCGGCTCGGAGGATCCCCGTCCTCCGCGCGGGCCGGCGTCAGGGGCGCCGGTCAGAGGAAGTTGTTGGGCCAGATCATGGTCCGCCACATGTGGGCCACCGGTGAGCCGTCGAAGCCCAGGCCTTCGCGCGGCTGCCGGAAGCACCGGCCCAGGGTGTCCTCGAACTCGCTGATGTCGATCTCCTCGGCCGGGTCGAAGTCGAAGGTGTAGACGTCGTTGAGCGTGATCAGACGGGCCGTCATGTACCACCGGTGGGCGCGCACGTCCCGGTAGGCGCGGTGCACGTGCCCGGGCGGGCGGTAGTCGGGGCCGAAGAAGGCGTTGTAGGCGTCCGGGTAGTCGTAGCCCACGGCGGGGTCGGGGAAGAAGCGGAGGATCTCGTGCTGGCGGATCGCCCAGGCGACCTCCTCGCTGACGTAGGGGGCGACCAACTGGGCTCCCCAGTGACCGTGGTGACTGCGCAGCAGACCGCCGACGGCGATGTCGTGCAGCAGGCAGGCGGTGACGACCGTGTCGCCCAGGTCCAGGTCGCGGGCGCGGCGGGCGCTGTGGATCAGGTGCAGGGCGGTGAAGCGGTCCTGCGCGAGCCGCAGGCGGAAGAAGTCGGCGAGCGTGGGCCGGTCTGGCATCACGGGCAGTGTCGGGTTGTCGCCCATCATGAAGACGCGGTCCTCGCCGAGCTTCGCGATCCACTGGCCGCCGTCCAGGTGCTGGTCGGTTCCGAGGGTGGCGATGGCCGGCAGGGTGGTCATCCGCTCTAGGCCCTCCTGGCCCGAGGGCCGGGGTCGGAGGAGGAGCGAGGACCGCGGCGCGGTCCGCTCCCGCGCGGGGCGGGGCAGGACGAGGCGGGCGGGGGCGAGGGCGAGCGGGGTGGGCAGGGCGTGCGACTGAGGTTCCGCTGCGCGCACGCCGGCCTGGTCGCAGAGCCGGCCGATCCGGGCGGCCGCCTCGGGCGTGACCGGTCCGGTCAGGGCGGCCCCGTGCTCCCCGCTCAGCGCCAGCACCGCCGCCTCGGCCTCGCAGGCCCACAGGTCATGGGAGTTGAGCAGCCCGGTGCCCGGTCCGTAGCGGTGGTCCCCGCGCCGGTGGAGCGGTCCCGGCGCGGGGGCACCGGTGCCGATCGGCCACAGCACCCGGGCGCCGCGTTTGTGCCACTGCTCGCGGTCCACGCAGCCGGGCCGATAGCCGTCGATGAGGACGTGCCCGGCCAGGTCCTCACCGGACAGGAGCTCGTCCGGGTCGAGCCGTTCGGTGACGGCGCTGACGGTCACCCGGCAGGCGCGCAGGACCTCTCCGGCGTCGGCCGTGACGCGGGTGCGGGCCTCGCCGCCCGCCGCCCGGACCACCCGGTCGACCCGGCCCAGCCGGGCGGGCCGGTCACAGGCGAGGAAGGCCGCGTCGGGTAAGGCGGCGAGCAGGGTGGTCAGGACGGAGCTGCCGATCGGGCCGGCCGCACCGATCACCCCGATCCGCAGCGGGCCGCTACCGCTGGCGACGGAGTCCAGGACGTCGAGCGTCAGGGACCGGATCAGGTGGACGGTGGCGCCGTGCCCGGTCGTGACGGCCGGAACGTTCCTGCCGGGGGCGGCAGCGCCGATGCCCCGGGGGACCGCGTCGTGCCCGAAGCGGGTCAGTGCCGGGAGGGTGGCGCCGAGGCCCACCACCTGCACGCCGAATCGTTTCCGTGCGAAGCCGATCGTGTCTCGGACGATGCCCGAGATCCGCTCCGCTGACGCCTCGGGGGTCAGGTCCGTGACCAGGTCCGCGGTGACCGGGGCCTGCAGCACGACCCCGCGGCGTCCGGCGTGTGCTCCGTAGTCGGCCAGCGCCAGGGGCGGCAGGGCCGCCAGGAGGTGCTGGCTCCAGCTCGGGGTGACGCCGTACCGGGCGTCGAGCAGCGGCAGCAGGTGGTGGATCTCGGGGCCCCGGGTGGGGTCGTGACGGCTGATCAGGCTGGGCACCACGAAGGCCCGGTCGGCCGGCAGATCGGGCGTGATCCGGCCCTCGTACAGACCGAAGGCCCGCTCGACGGTGGCGAGGCTGAGGGCCGCGGCGTCCGCCGGGTCGGCGAGGTCCGGCCGGGCACCGGCCCGCCGGACCATCGCGTCGAGGAGCCGGAGCGCGTGCTCGCGGTCGGGCACGGTCCGCGGCGGACTCGTGGAGTGGAGTGCGGGAAGCATGACGATGACAACCCCCTGGGGCCCAACGGCCCGCGTGTGACGGATTCCTGGCAGAAGGGGGCATGCCGCGGTCGCGGCGGTGTGCCGCTGCGGTGATGGATTCGGATCCGGGTCTTCCCCTGCCCCCGAAGAAGATCAACGACGCTGTCGATCATGAGTCACGGTCGGGGGCGAGGAGATCGCGCCGGTGTCAGGCGATCGTCCAGCGGTGCAGTGCGCCGTCGACCAGGGCGGCCAACTCGCCTGCGGGGCGGTGGTGGTGGGTGGGGCGGAAGCCGGGGACGGTGGCGAGGCGGGCACCGGTGCCGGGGTCCCAGGTGGTGAGGCCTTCGGATGCGGCGGCGTACAGCAGGCCGTCAGCGGCGAAGAAGCGACCCTCGGGGCCGGGGAAGAAAGAGAAGTCGGTCGCGGTGCGCCAGGGGAGCGAGCCGGTGAACCCGTCCGCGTGGACGACGCGGGCTCCCGGACGCGGCTCGTCGCCGAGGAGCTCGGTACTGCCGATCGCCAGACGGTCGTCGTCGAGCCAGACCATGGGGACGTCCCAGCGGTCCGCGTAGTCGGCGACGAAGAGGGTGGCCCCGGCGTCGGCCTCGTACGGGTCCTCGGTGAGCCAGCGGTGGAGGCTCCAGACCAGCGGGGCGCCGACGGGCTGCCAGATCCAGCCGTCGTCGGCGATCCGGCGGCCGTCGGGGCTGAGATGGAGCGCGCCGTGGAAGTAGTCCAGGTACCGGTCGGAGGTGTACGGGGGCTGCGAACGGCCGGTCAGCAAGGTGCCGTCGGCGGGGTCGGAGACGTCGAGGCGGTTCCAGTCGGTGCGGTGGACGAGCAGGGTGCGGCCCTGGTGCTCGGTGAAGGCGAGGGAGAACGGGACCGTCTCGCAGTCGTCGTCACCGCCGTCGAGCCGCATGGTGACGGCGCCCGTGCTGAGGTCGAGGACCCGGCCGTAGCGCTTGTAGTCGATCACCACGGCGGCGAACCGCCCGTCGGCGCTGACGTGCAGGCGCCGCGCGGGTGTCCGGTCGGTCCACGGTTCGCTGCCGGGCGGCACGTCGAGCGGGGTGCGGGCGAGCTTCTGCCAGTGGTCGTCACCGCAGCGCCAGCGGCCGATGACCCCGTCCTCGCGGAGGAAGAACCAGACCCCGGCCGCGCCGCCCGGGGCGAGACTCGCGAGCGGGCCGACGGAGGCGGGCAGCGGTGAGACGGTGGGGCGGTGCGCACGCATGGTCGGACCTCCGCAGCGTCAGTTGATCGTCCAGCGGTGCAGGGCGCCGTCGACGAGGGCGGCCAACTCGCCTGCGGGGCGGTGGTGGTGGGTGGGGTGGAAGCCGGGGACGGTGGCGAGGCGGGCGCCGTCGGTGGGGTCCCAGACGGTGAGGCCTTCGGGGGTGGCCGCGTACAGGAGGCCGTCTACCGCGAAGAAGGGGCCGTCGGGGCCCGCGAAGGCGGTGAGGCGGAGGGGGGTGTTGAGGGCGCCGGTGAGGTCGTCGACGTGGAGGACCAGTGCACCGGGGCGGAGCCAGGCGCTGTCGTCGCCGAGGCCGCCGAGGGCGAGGCGCTCGCCGTCGAGCCAGACCATCGGACGGTTCCAGAGGTAGTCGGGTTGGAGGGGGTCGCGCAGGCTGGGGCCGTCCTCGCTCTCGTAGGGGTTCTCGGTCAGCCAGTGGTGAAGGCTCCAGAGGGACGGGGCGCCGACGGGCTGCCAGATCCAGCCGTCGTCGGCGATCCGGCGGCCGTCGGGGCTGATGTGCAGGGCGCCGTGGAAGTAGTCGAGGGCGCGGTCCTCGTCGAGTTCACGGTCCGTCAGGAGGGTGCCGTCGGCGGGGTCGGAGACGTCGAGGCGGTTCCATTCGGTGCGGTGGACGAGCAGGGTGCGGCCCTCGTGCTCGGTGAAGGCGAGGGAGAAGGGGACGGTGTAGGTCTTGTGGGTGCCGCCGGACAGGGCCATGGTGACGGCGCCGGTGGTGAGGTCGAGGACCTGGCCGAGGGACTCCCCGTCCACGTGGTCCTGGACCACGGCGGCGTACCGGCCGTCCGCGTCGGCGTGCAGTCGCAGGGCGGGGAGCATCTCGCCCCACGTCCGTGCGTCCGGCGGCAGGGCGACCGTGGTGCGGGCGAGCTCCTGCCAGTGTTCGTCCCCGGGGTGCCAGCGGACGAGGGTGCCGTCGGCGAGGAGGAGCAGCCAGCCGCCGGCCGCGCCGCCGGGAGCCAGGTCGGTGACCGGGCCGAGCGCGGCGGGCAGCGGCGAGCGCACCACGGTCGGGTCGGTCGGGCGCGGGCGTTCCACCGGGCCCGGGTGGCCGCGGGTGCCGAGCAGGCCGCGGGTGACGGCGTCGGCGCAGGGGGCGCAGAGCGGGGTCACCCGGACCATCGGGCCGACGTCGGTCGGCGGGACGCAGTCCTGGCAGACCCGGGCCTGGTCGGTGCCGTCGCCGGTGAAGTGCACGTACTGGTAGAGCGGTTCGGTCGTGGTGAGCAGGTGCTCGCAGACCGGGACCGGTGCCGACGTCAGGTGATGGCCGCAGGCGGGCGCGGCGGTGGTCCCCCGTGGATCGTTCACGGGGGCGAGTAGAACACGGCCTCAGGCGTGATCGGCAGCGAATTTCCCGGCGTCCCAGAGGCCGCCGAGGGCGGGTGCGAGGGCGGACTCGGCGAGGGCGGCGAAGGTGGGTGAGTCCGGGGCGCCGTGCGGGAGGGCGCCGAGGAGGGGGGCTCCGGCGGCGGTGGGGAGGTCGGCGAGGTTGCAGCGCATGGCGAGGTCGGGGGCGGCGGGCCAGCTGCCGATGACCACGCCGAGGGTGGCCAGGCCACGGGCGCGCAGCGCCTCGGCGGTGAGGGTGGTGGTGTTGAGGGTTCCCAGGCCGGCGGTGGCGACCAGCAGGACCTGGACCTCCAGGCCGAGCGCCGCGGTGGCCAGTGCCATGTCGGCGAGGGTCTCCCCGGCCGGGTTGTAGCGGACCAGCAGGCCGCCCGCGCCCTCGACCAGGACCAGGTCGTGGTCGGCGGCCAGCGAAGCGGCCTCGGCGGCGGCCTCGGCGGCCGTCAGCGCCGGCAGTCCGGACCGCCGGGCGGCGGTCTCGGGGGCCAAGGGCTCGGGGTAGCGGACGAGTTCGCTCAGGGTGACGTGCGGGCCGGCCAGTCGGCCGATCTCCGCCACGTCGCCCGGCTCGCCGGGGAGGACGCCGGTCTGACCGGGCTTCAGCACTGCCACCGAGGGGGCGAGCGCGGCCACGGCCGCGGTGACGGCGGTCTTGCCGACCTCGGTGCCGGTGCCGGTGACGAACAGGACGGTGCCGGGGCGGCGGGTCTGACGGGTGTTCACAGGAGCCTCAACGAAGGGGGAGTCAGCCGGCGGCAGCGGCGGCGGTCACGGCGGCCGTGATCCGCGCCAGGTCGGCGTCGGAGGTGACGTACGGCGGCATGGTGTAGACGAGGTCGCGGAACGGCCGCAGCCAGACGCCCTCGCGGGCGGCGGCCTCGGTGGCCGCCCGCATGTCGACGGGGTGGTCGAGCTGGACGACGCCGATCGCGCCGAGCACCCGGACGTCCTTGACGCCCGGGACGGCGGTGGCCTCGGCGAGTCCGTCCCGCAGGCCGGTCCCGATCCGCTTGACCTCGGTGCGCCAGTCCTGGGAGAGCAGCAGCTCGATCGAGGCGTTGGCGACGGCGGCGGCCAGCGGGTTGCCCATGAAGGTCGGGCCGTGGGCGAGCACGGGGACCTCGCCCCGGCTGATCCCGTCGGCGATCCGGGAGGTGCACAGGGTGGCGGCCATCGAGAGGTAACCGCCCGTCAGGGCCTTGCCGAGGCAGAGCACGTCGGGGGAGACGCCCGCGTGGTCGGCGGCGAAGAGCTCGCCGGTGCGGCCGAAGCCGGTGGCGATCTCGTCGAAGACCAGCAGCACGTCGTGGCGGTCGCAGACCTCGCGCAGCACCCGCAGGTACTCCGGGGAGTGGAAGCGCATGCCGCCCGCGCCCTGCACCACCGGCTCGACGATCACCGCGGCGAGCGTGTCGGCGTGCTCGGCGACCGCCTGCTCCAGCTTGTCCGCGTACGCCTGCTCGAACTCCACCGGCGGCTCCGGGACGAAGACCTGACCCGGCAGCACCCCTCCCCAGAGGCTGTGCATCCCGCCCTCGGGGTCGCAGACAGACATGGGGTGGAAGGTGTCGCCGTGGTACCCGCCGCGCCAGGTCAGCAGGCGCTGCTTGGCGGGGCGGCCGATCGAGCGCCAGTACTGCAGGCACATCTTCATCGCGACCTCGACCGCGACCGAGCCCGAGTCCGAGAGGAACACGTGCCGCAGCGGCTCCGGGGTGATCTCCACCAGCCGGGAGGCCAGCCGGACGGCCGGCTCGTGGGTGAGCCCGCCGAACATCACGTGGCTCATCCGGCCGAGCTGGTCGGTCACCGCGGCGTCCAGCACCGGGTGCCGGTAGCCGTGGACGGCCGCCCACCAGGAGGACATGCCGTCGATCAGCTCGTGGTGCCCGGCCACCGGCTCCGCCATCCGGAGCCGGACACCGGAGGCGGACTCCACCACGTAGGGGGTGGAGGTGCCGGGCATCGGGCCGTACGGGTGCCAGACGTGGGCGCGGTCGAGGTCGAGGAGGTTGTGCATGGGAGAGCGTCAGTTCCTAGGCGTTGGGCGCCAGTTCGGTGCCGGCGCCGCGGCGGCGGACCCGGACCAGGTCGGGCTGGGGCTCGTCGTTCGGGGTGCTCTGGGCGGGCACGGGGGCGGCGTGACCGCCGCACGGGCCGCAGCCTCCGCCGGTGCCGCAGCCGTGGGCCTCCTGCGCGTCGTCGGCGGAGTCGGTCGAGCAGACCGAGCCGCAGCCGCCGCCGGCCGCGGCCTCGGAGCGGTGCCGCGGCAGGGTGGCCTCGCCCGCGCCCTCCACCACGAAGCCCGCGTCGGCGATCATGTCGAGGTCGGCCTGGCCGGCCTGGCCCTCGCTGGTGAGGTAGTCGCCGAGGAAGATGGAGTTGGCGATGTGCAGGCCGAGCGGCTGCATCGAGCGCAGGTGCACCTCGCGGCCGCCGGCGATCCGGACCTCGACGTCGGGGCAGACGAAGCGGACCATGGCGAGGATGCGCAGGCAGCGCTGCGGGGTGAGGTTCCACTCCTTGGCCAGCGGGGTGCCCTCGAAGGGGATCAGGAAGTTGACCGGCACCGAGTCGGAGCCGATCTCGCGCAGCGCGTAGACCACGTCGACCAGGTCCTCGTCGCTCTCGCCCATGCCGGCGATCAGGCCGGAGCAGGCGGAGAGGCCGGCGCCGTGCGCCTTCTGGACGGTGTCCACCCGGTCCGCGTAGGTGTGGGTGGTGGTGATGTCCCCGTAGGTGGCCTCGGAGGTGTTGAGGTTGTGGTTGTAGGCGTCGGCCCCGGCCGCCTTCAGCCGCTCGGCCTGGTTGTCGGAGAGCAGGCCCAGGCAGGCGCAGACCTCGACGGCCTCGTTGGAGTCCTTGATGGCGGCGATGGTGTCGGCGACCCGGTCGATGTCGCGGTCCGTCGGGCCGCGGCCGCTGGCGACCAGGCAGACCCGCTTGGCACCGCCGGCCAGACCGGCGGCGGCCGCCTCGGCCGCCTGCTCGGGCTTGAGCCAGGTGTACTTGAGGATCTCCGCCTTGGAGCCGAGCCGCTGGGAGCAGTAGTTGCAGTCCTCGGGGCAGAGGCCGCTCTTGAGGTTCACCAGGTAGTTGAGCTTGACCCGCCGGCCGAACCACTGACGGCGCACCCGCCCGGCGGCCGCGACCACGTCCAGCAACTCGTCGTCGGTGGTGGCGAGTACGGCCAGTGCCTCCTCCCGGGTGGGGAGTTCCCGGCGCAGGCCCTTGGCGGTGAGGGTGTCGAGCAGATCCATGGCCTTGATCCTGCCCGGGCGACGTCGCCCCGCGCCAGAGGGAACCCACCAAGAACAGGGCCTCGGAGGTGTGCGAGTTGTCACAGTTCCGCCATCCGGCGATCATCGGGCGATCCGCTCCGCGCCACCGGGCGGCCGGGCGCGGCGTGGCGGGCGACCCGGGTGCGGACGTGGTCGGATCATCCGCTTAGAATCTGCGCCATGACCACGCAGGGGGAGCGCCAGAGCCGCCGGGTCCGGGGCCGTCGCCGCCGGATCATCGCCCTGTGCACCGTCGGCGGTGTGGCCGTCGCCGTGGGCGTGGTGGTGGCCGAGTCGGGCGACTGGCTCCCGGGCGCCGGACGGACCACCAAGGAGGGCCTCAGTGCGGTGCCGGCCGACGCCGGTCCGCCGACCCAGCCGCTGACGGAGGAGCAGTTCTTCACCGTCGAGCGCTACTTCCCCGTCGGCCGGGCGGTCGACAACGGCGGCTTCAAGGCCCGCCGCACGGCGGCCCGCCAGGGCCAGGCCTGCGCCGAGGTGCTGGCCGACAAGGGCCGGGACGTGCTCAAGGACACCAACTGCCTCTCCTACGTCTCGGTCAGCTACACCCAGGACGGCAACCAGGTGCTGAGCAGCGTGACGGTGCTGCGCTTCCCCGACGAGGCGTCGGCGCAGCAGGCCGAGAAGGCGCTGGTCCCCAACGCCGAGGCGATCGCCTTCGTGCCGCCGGATCCGGGCGTCCTGCCGACGCCGTCCGGCTCGCCGGCCCCCCTGCCGGGCGCGCAGCAGCAGACCAGCGTCCAGGTGGACGCGGTCGGTCACTACCTGACCGTCACCTCCTCGCGCTTCGCCGACCCGGCCTCCACCGCGGCGCCCGCCGCCCTGGACGAGGCCACCCGGGCCGTGGGGTACACGGCCCGGGCGCCCTTCATCTGGCTCTGACCCGGCCCTGAGGCCGCGTCACGGGCTTCAGGGGTAGCTGACCAGGTTGGCGACGTTGGTGGCGGAGTTGGACGGGCCGCCGGTGGAGTTCACCACGTGGGCGATGGTGCCGGTGCCGCCGAGCGAGACGGTCACCATGTCGTGGAAGCGCACCCCGCTCCGGTTCGGCGCCTCGATCGCGTGCTCGGCCACCACCCCCGGGTTGACGTTGAAGTAGCAGTAGCTGCCCAGGCCCCAGGCCTCGTGCGAGGTCACCGAGTCGGCCACCTTGTAGGCGGCGTAGCCGCGGGTCGCGCCGTTCTGCCAGGCGGCCTGGTTCGGCGGGTCGTAGGGCATCTCGTTCTGGAAGAAGTAGGTGCGGCCGCCGTTGCCGTTCCAGACCACCTGGTGCTGCTGGTAGTGCTCGACGAAGAGGCCGTAGAAGGTGACGGCGGTGCCGTTGACGGTCAGTCCGGTGGCGGCGGTGTTGGCCGTCCAGCCGACGCCGCTGCCGTGGTCGGCGCGCCAGATCCAGGTGTGGTCGCCGATCACGTCGGAGCTGTTCACCACCAGGCTCTGGGTGGCCCGGCCGACGCCCGCGCCGCCGATCCGGAAGAACACGTCGTGCAGGGAGGCCGGGTTCGCGGTGTGCCGGGCGGTGGAGCCGGCCGGGCCGAGCTGGAGCAGCACGGGGGAGTTCACCGGGCCGGCGTCGAAGAGCACTCCGGCGATCTTCACCCCGTCCACGTCGGCGACGGTCATCGCGGTGATGCCGTTGTCCGGGATCAGGGTGGCCAGGCCGAGGCCGAGCACCACGGTGTCGGGCCGGGTCACGTTCAGGGTCTGGTCGAGGTGGTAGACGCCGGGGGTGAAGAGCAGGTTCTTCCCCTGGCCGAGGGCGGCGTTGACCTGGGCCGCGGTGGCACCGGGCCTGACCACGAAGAACTGGTCGATCGGCAGTGAGCTGCCCGCCTGGCTTCCCGAACTCCACGACGTGCCGACCGAGTTGGTGCGCAGGGACGGGACGAAGACCCGGTAGGCCCCGGCCGCGTCCACGTAGAGGAAGGGCTTCTCCCGGACCACCGGGGTCTGCGCCACGGTGGTGTAGGGCGGGCTGGGGAAGGTGTTGGCCGGGGCGTTGACGTCGCCGACGAAGACCATGTTCCAGTTGGAGCCCGTCCAGCTGCCCCACTGGGAGTTGCGGGAGAGCCACTGCTGCTGGGAGCCGGAGCGGACCTGGCCGTCGATCAGGCTGTCGGCCAGCAGGCCGCCGCTGGACCAGCCGCCGTCGTCCAGCTGGAGGTTGCCGCGCACGTGCATCCGGCGGTACGGGGCGGCCTGCGAGACCGCCCAGCGGTCGGTGCCGGAGGGCGGGTTGACGGAGAGGCCCTCGGCGGAGCGCCAGAAGTTCTGGGTGGCGTTGCCCTGGAACCAGTCGGCCTCGGCGTGCACCCCGCCGTTGATGGTGACGGCGTCGGGGGTGAGGCCGAGGCCGGCCACCTGGGTGTAGAAGCCGACGTTGGCGTCGACGTTGTACGTCCCGGGCTTGAAGAGCAGGGCCTGGCGCTGGGTGCCGAACTGGTTGGTCTCCTGCTGCTGGAAGACCGCGTTCAGCTTGGCCTGCACGGTGGCGGCGGGCATCGAGGGGTCGAACACGGCGACGTTCGGGCCGAGGTCCGGGTTGCCGGGGTTGCCCGGGTCGCTGCCGGCGCCGAAGGAGAAGGACTGCGCGGTGGTGCCGTTGCAGGTGTACTGCTGGAGCACCACCGCATCGGCGGTGGAGGCGGACGGCACGTCCAGGCACTTGCCGCTGTTGCGGTTGACGAAGTGGTAGGAGCCGCCGCCCTCGTCCACCGGCAGCCACTGCTGGTTGGTGCCGCCGCCCCAGGTCCAGAGCTGGACCTTGGCGCCGTCGGCGGCGGACACGCCGGTGACGTCCCAGACCTTGGTGGCGTCGTTCGCGTTGGCGATCCGGACGTGGCCGCCGTCGGTGGGCAGCAGCTGCCACTGCTGGGCGGTGGTGGCGTTGCAGGAGTACTGCTGGACGGCGGTGCCGTTGGCGGTGGCGGCCGCCGCGGCGTCCACGCAGCGGCCGCTGTTGCGGTTGACCACGGTGGTCCAGCCGGCGGGGGTGGCCGCCTCGGCGCCGGTGGGAGCCAGCACGGAGGCGGGGGCGAGCAGCGTGGCGGCGGTCAACAGCCTGATGCCGTAACGCCGTTGTCGTTGGTTCATGGAGGTGGGGGCTCCTGGGTCGATGGGCGGGATCAGCGGCCGGTGGTGAGGCCGAAGCCGTAGCGGAACAGCGGGTCGTAGGACGGGTCGCCGACGTTCAGCGGCTCCTGGGCCTCGCTGCGCGGCCAGCTGACCGGGAGCTTCCCGGAGAAGCGGCGCTCGCCGAACAGCACGTCGGCCACCCCGCCGCCCTCGCTTCCGGGCAGCCAGGACATCACGAACGCGTCCATGGCCGGGAGTTGGCCGGTGACGATCTGCGGACGGCCCGCCACGTCCAGCACCACGCAGGTGGGTACGGCGGCACAGACCTTGTCGACGTTCGCCCGGTCGGCGGGGGAGAGCTCCAGTGTGTGCCCGTTGTTGCCGACGTCGCCCATGCCCTCGGCGTACGGCGTCTCGCCGACCACCACGACGCCGACCTTCGCGCCGCCGACGGGCGCCGAGGCGTCCGCGCTGTACACGGCGGAGGGGGCGTACTCCCGGATGCCCTCCAGGATGGTGGTGGCGGGGATGGTGTCGCCGGGGGCGCCCTGCCAGGTGACGGTCCAACCACCGGCCTGGTTCCCGGGGTTGTCGGCGTTGACGCCCGCGACGTAGATGGCGTCGGTGCGCTTGAGCGGGAGCGCGCCGCGCTCGTTCTTCAGCAGGACCTGGGACTTGGCGACGGCCTCCCTGGCCACCGCCCGGTGCTCGGGCGAGCCGATGGCGGACTGGTACCGCCGGTCGGTGAACGGGTGCTCGAACAGGCCGAGTTCGAACTTGGCCCGGAGGATCCGGCGGACGGCGTCGTCGATCCGGGACGGCGCCACCCGGCCCTCGTTCACCTCGGTGAGCAGGGCCTGCTCGAACTTCTCGGCGCTGTACGGGACCATGAACATGTCCATCCCCGCGTTGACCGCGGTGCGCACCTGCGTCGGGTAGTCGCCCGGGAGTTGGTTGATCGCGTCCCAGTCGCTGATCAGGAATCCGTCGAAGCCGGTCTTCTGCTTGAGCACCTCGGTGAGCAGCTCGTGGTTGGCGCTCATCTTCACCGGGTTGCCCACGCCGTCCTCGGTCCAGTCCACGCTGGAGTAGGAGGGCATGATCGAGCCGACCCGGTGCCGCTGCACCGCCGTGACGTACGGGGCGAGGTCGATCCGGCGGAAGCGCTCGCGGGAGGTGACGGTGACGCCCTGGTCCAGCTTGTAGCTGCCGGCCGAGGAGCCGTAGGCGGTGGATCCGTCGCCGGCGTAGTGCTTCACGGTGGCCAGCACCTGGTCGGGGCGGTCGAGTTGGGAGCCGCGGGTGCCCTGGAAGCCGTCGATCTGGGTCTCCATCGAGCTCACCAGCTCGGGCGTCTCGCCGAAGCTCTCGTAGGTGCGGCCCCAGCGGTCGTCCCGGGCCACGCAGACACATGGGGCGAAGACCCACTGCGGGCCGGTGGCGCGGGTCTCGATCGCGGTGATGTGAGCGGCCCTGCGGGCGAGTTCGGGGTCGCGGGTGGCGCCGAGTGCGATGTTGTGCGGGAAGACGGTGGCGCCCACCAGGTTCCCGTGGCCGTGCACCGAGTCCACGCCGTAGAGCAGCGGGATGCCCAACCGGGTCTCCAGGGCGCGGCGTTGGTAGCCGTCCACCATGTCGGCCCAGGCGGCCGGGGTGTTGGAGGCGGGGGTGGAGCCGCCGCCGGAGAGCAGGGAGCCGAGGGCCAGGGCGGTGATCTTCGCCGGGTCGCCGTCGACGGCGTTGCGCTCGGCCTGGGTCATCTGGCCGATCTTCTCGGTCAGGGTCATCCGGGCCAGCAGGTCCTCGACCCGGCGTTCGACCGGTTTCCGGGAGTCCCGGTAGGCCGGGCCGGCGGCTGCCGAGGCCGTGACGGGGAGGGCGGATGCGGCGATGGTGGCGGCGGCGAGCAGGGCTCCGCCGAGCAGGGGGCGCCGGTGCATGCGGATGTCTCTCCAGTCCTGGGTGGGGTGCCGGAGGTGCGATGTCAGGAGCATGTAAGCAGAGTCCCGAAAGCGTTGGTAAGGGGTCGGGGCGCTCTTTTTTCAGGACTTGAACTTAACCGTGAAGTAATGCCTGGTCAGCTGACGGGCCGCCAGGGTGTGGCCACGGCCTTCGATGAACTGTTGAAGAGTGTGTGCCGCGGGGCTACCCGCCGTCCGTGCGGCGGTGCTTGAATGTCCGCCACCAATCCCAGCCCCCACGACAGTTCGGGACGGCCCTGTGACTACGCGCGTAACGCCCTTGGCACGCTGGCTCCTTCGTCCACTGCGCACCGCTGCCCTGCTCTCGGTGCTCGCCTCCTTCGCGGTCTTCTTCGCCGGCGTCCAGCCGGCCCAGGCCGCCCCCGCCTGCGGCGTGCTCTCCTCCGGCGCGGCCACCCAGGCCGTCGCCGCCGTCAACGCCGCCTGCGGCCAGATCGGCACCCCCTACTCCTGGGGCGGCGGCCACGGCAGCCAGCCCGGCCCGAGCTACGGAATCTGCGACGCCTCCAACGGCGCGCCGAACGACTGCCACGTCCGGGGCCTCGACTGCTCCGGCTTCGTCCGCTACGCCTACTACCTGGCGGTCGGCGCCGACGTCATCAACGGCACCACCTACACCCAGTGGCCCTCCTCGCGGGCGGTGGCCCGCTACTACCGCTCCGACGGAACCGCCCCGCTGCTCCCCGGTGACCTGGTGTTCTTCGGCGGCTCGCCCTCCACCATCCACCACGTCGCGATGTACCTGGGCAACGGCTACATCGCGGAGGCCCCGTACTCCGGCGGCTACGTCCAGGTCGCCGCGCTCTCCTCGCACGGTGACTACTACGGCGCGATCCGCCTCTACGGCCCCGGCGGCGGCAGCCCCAACCCGCCCACCACGCCGGGCCAGTACTGGGTCGACACCTTCGCCAACGCCCCGGTCTACGGCTCGCCGACCTCGACCACCCAGACCGGCACGCTGTACCAGGGCACCAACTACGTGTTCTGCAAGGCGTGGGGGCGTGAGGTGGCGTCGGGCTCGTCCTTCAACCACTGGTGGCTGAAGACGGATCCGGACGTGGGGCCGGGGGGTCAGTGGGTGTCGGCGTTCTACCTGTCGCGCTGGGGCAACGACGTGGCCAAGGACAACAACGGCACCGTCATCCCCGACTGCGCGGGCGGCGGAGCGCCGCCGGCCACCGGGAAGTACTGGGTGGACACCTTCTCGAACGCTTCGGTCTTCGCCTCGCCGACCTCCACCAGTGCCACGGGCACGCTGTACCAGGGCACCAACTACGTGTTCTGCAAGGCGTGGGGGCGTGAGGTGGCGTCGGGCTCGTCCTTCAACCACTGGTGGCTGAAGACGGATCCGGATGTGGGGCCGGGGGGTCAGTGGGTGTCGGCGTTCTACCTGTCGCGCTGGGGCAACGACGTGGCCAAGGACAACAACGGCACCGTCATCCCGAACTGCTGACGACACGTCGCGAGGGCCCCGCGGTGGCGGGGCCCTCGCGACGGCCGGCCTACTTCTGCGGGAAGAGTTCCGCGATCAGCAGCTTGGCCAGCTCGTTGGCGGGCGCGGTGCCGTCGGGGGACTGGTTGAGGTTGGCCAGCACCACGACGGTGGCGCGGTGCTCCGGGTGGTAGCCCATGAAGCTGGTGTAGCCGGGGATCTGCCCGTCGTGGCCGAGGAAGCCGAAGAACTCGGCGATGCCGAGTCCGTAGCGCGGGGCACCCGGCCGGTCCGAGGTCGGCACGAACTGCAGCCGCTCGTGCTGGAGTTCGGGCGACAGCAGGGTGCCGGTGGCCAGCGCCGGGGCCCAGCGCTGCAGGTCGCCCAGAGTGGAGGCGGCCGCGCCGGCGGCCCAGGCCCAGGAGGCGTCGACCCGGGTGACGTCGTACGGGTTGCCCGCCGACCAGTCCGCCCAGGCGGCGTCCTGGCCGGTCAGGGTCGGGGCGGTGAGGCTCTCCACGTTGGTGAGGAACTGGTAGCCGCGGGCGTTCGGCTCCGGGATCCCGGCGCCGTTCTCCAGGCTGCTGCCCGGCATGCCGACCGGCTGGAAGATCCGCTGCCGGAACAGCTCGGCGAGCGGCCGGTGGGTGAGGTGCTCGGCGATCAGGCCGAGGATCACGGTGTTGGTGTTGGAGTAGTGGAAGCCCTGGCCGGGCGGGAAGTACACGTCGTGCGAGTAGGCCAGGTCGAGCAGCTCCTGCGGCGTCCAGACCGCCTCGGGCTCCTGGTCCAGGCGCCGGTTGAAGCCCGGGTCCTCGGAGTAGTTGTAGAGCCCGCTGGTCATGTTGAGCAGCTGACGGATCGTGATGCAGTCGCCGTTCGGCACCCCGGGGTGGTGGGCACTCACCGGGTCGTCCAGCCCCAGCAGGCCCTCCTGGACCAGCTGGAGGATCACCGTGCCGGTGAAGGTCTTGGTGATGCTCCCGACCCGCAGGTGGTCGGCCGTCCCGATCGGCTTGCCGGTGGTCAGGTCCGAGGTGCCCAGCGCGGTGGTCCAGGTCCCGCGCTCCGGCGTGGTGACCGCCACCAGCGCCCCGGGGATCCGCAGCCGCTGCATCAGCGCGATCAGGTCCTGCGTCAACTGCTCGTTCGAGGGGGCCTCCTGGCCCGCCAGGCGGACCACGGGCACGGGCGCGGGCAGCGGCTTCGCCACGGCGGAGGAGGCCGCAGGGGCGGCCAGCGACCCGAACAGCGCGGCCGCCAGCAGCGCCGAACGCCACCTCCGTCCTCGTCGTCCGTCGGGCTTCGGTCTCGTCATGGCCTCGATGTGCATGCGTGCTACCCGTTCGCCGCAGGGGTGGTCGTCCTCGTGCGGGGTCCATTCAGCCCCGGCCCGGCGCGGACCGGCGCACGTTGCGCCATCGGAGGGCGTGGCGGGGGCGCGGCGGAGGGCGTCAGTCCAGGCCCTCCAGGAGGGTTCTCAGCAGGGTGGCGAGCTGGTCGCGGTCGGCGGTGGGGAGGGGGGCGAGCAGGCGTTGTTCGGTGGCGAGGTGGTCGGGGAGGGTCTCGTCGACCAGGGTGAGGCCGGCCTCGGTGAGGGCGACCAGGACGACCCGGCCGTCGGTGGGGCTGGGGGTGCGGCGGATCAGGCCGCGCTCCTGGAGGCGGTCCAGGCGCTGGGTGACGGCGCCGGAGGTGACCATCATGGAGCGCATCAACTCGGCCGGGGTGAGCCGGTGTTCGGGCCCGTTGCGGCGCAGGGTGGCGAGCACGTCGAAAGAGGGCGTGTCCAGGCCGTGGGCGGCGAAGGTGCGCTTGAGCTCGCCCTCCACCCGGGCGGTGAGCTGCTTGAGGCGGCCGATCACCGCCATCGGCGAGACGTCGAGGTCGGGCCGCTGCGCGGCCCACTGCGCGAGTACCTGGTCCACGTGATCGGTCATGGGAAAAGTCTAGCGACATCTCTTAGCGGTGAGATATGTTTGCTTAGTGCTAAGAGATCGGACCGCAGCGCTCCTGCTCACCGCCCTGGCCCCCGCCGTCTGGGGCTCCACCTACCTGGTCACCACCGAACTGCTCCCGCCCGGACGCCCGCTGCTGGCCGCGGTGCTCCGCGCGTTACCCGCCGGCCTCCTGCTGGTCGCCGTCACCAGGCAGCTGCCGAAGGGCAGTTGGTGGTGGAAGGCGATGGTGCTCGGCACCCTGAACATCGGCCTCTTCCTGGCCCTGCTGTTCGTCTCGGCCTACCGCCTGCCCGGCGGCGTCGCCGCCACCGTCGGCTCCGTGCAGCCACTGCTGGTGGCCGGCCTCTCCGCCGCTCTGCTCGGCCAGCGCTTCACCCTGCGCACCCTGCTCTCCGCCGTGGTCGGCATCGCCGGCGTCGCCCTGCTGGTCCTGCGGGCGGACGCCGAGCTGGACACCGTCGGCGTGGCGGCGGCCCTGGGCGGCGCCGCCGTGATGGCCACCGGCGTGGTGCTCAGCAAGCGCTGGACCTCCCCGGCCCCGCTGCTGGCCACCACCGGCTGGCAACTGGTCGCCGGCGGCCTGCTGTTGGTCCCGGTGGCCCTGTTCGTCGAGGGCCCGCCGCCCCCCCTCGCTGACCACTCAGAACCTGCTCGGCTACGCCTACCTCGGCCTGATCGGCGCGGCCGTCGCGTACGTGCTCTGGTTCCGCGGCATCAAGGTGCTCTCGCCCAACGAGGTGACCTTCCTCGGCCTGCTCAGCCCGCTGGTCGCCGCCCTGCTCGGCTGGATCGTGCTCGGCGAGAGCCTGACGCCCGCCCAACTCCTCGGCGCCGCCCTGGCACTGGGCGCCGTCGTCCTCGCCGCCCGGTCCGGCCCCCGGCCGCCCGCCGCCGAGGCCCCGGCGCCGCCCCGCGTCCTCGCCGACCGCTGAACCCACCCTCGTCCCAGGAGGACACTTCCATGCGCATCACCGTCTTCGGAGCCGCCGGAGCGGCCGGCAGCCGGATCGTCACCGAGGCCGTCGCCCGCGGCCACGAGGTCACCGCCGTGGTCCGCTCGCCCGAGCGCTACCCCGACCTGCACCCCGGGGCCCGCCACCGCAGCGGCGACGCCCTCGATCCCGACCGGATCGCGGAACTGACCGAGAGTCAGGACGTGGTCATCGGCGCCACCCGCCCCGTCCCCGGCCGGGAGGAGGAGCACGCCGCCGTCACCCGCGCGCTGCTCGCCGGGCTGGCCAAGAGCGGAGCCCGCCTGCTCCTGCTCGGCGGCGCCGGCAGTCTGCTGCTGCCCGGTGGCGGCGGGCTGACCGTGATCGACGGCCCCGACTTCCCGCCCTCCTGGCGGCCGATCGCCCTGGCCTGCAACGAGCAGCTGGCCGCCTGCCTCGCGGACGACACCGTGGACTGGGCCTACCTCAGCCCGGCCGCCGTCCTGGAGCCCGGCGAGCGCACCGGCACCTACCGCCTCGGCACGGACGAGCTGGTCGTCGACGCCGAGGGCAACTCCGCCATCTCCATGGAGGACGTGGCCGTCGCCCTGCTCGACGAGGCGGAGCGGCCGCGGCACCACCGCACCCGCTTCACCGTCGGCTACTGACGGCGGCCGCGGCCATGAAGGTCTCCTGTGTCCCGGCCGCGATCCCGGTCGGCGGTCGGGGGCGGGGACGGACGGGCCGTCAGGGGACGGACGGGGGTCGACCCCTGACGGCCGCCCGAACTAGGGTCGATGCCATGACAGTGATCTTGAACGATGCCGTCCGGGCACTCCTGGACGCCCCGGTGGTGGCCGTGCTCGCCACCGTGAACCCCGACGGCGCGCCGCAGACCTCGGTGGTCTGGGTCGGGCGCGACGGCGACGACCTGCTGATCTCCTCCACGGCCGGACTCCGCAAGGTCCGCAACCTCGAGCGCGACCCGCGGGCCAGCGTGATCGTCTACGACCCGGCCGATCCGCTGCGCTACGTGGAGCTCCGCGGCCGGGCCACCGTCACCGAGGACGCGGGCCGGGCCCTGGCGGTGACGGTCGCCGAGCTGTACGAGGGGCCGGGCGCCGGCCGCGAGTACCTCGAACTCCCGCCCGAGGTCCAGCGGGTGGCGATCCGGATCACCCCGGAGCGGGTGCTCGGCTCGCTCGCCCGGGTCTGACGACGACGTCGGCCGCCCTCCCGTGTCGGAGGGCGGCCGGCCTCGTCCGGGCTACTTCTTCGGCTGGTTGAAACGCAGCGCGTTGCCCGACGGGTCGCGGAACGCGCAGTCGCGCACGCCGTACGGCTGGTCCACCGGCTCCTGGAGCACCTCGGCCCCGGTGGCCCGGATCCGCTCGAAGGTGGCGTCCACGTCGTCGGTGGCGAAGATCGCGCCGCGCAGCAGGCCCTTGGCCAGCACCTCGGCCATGGTCTCGCGGTCGGCCGCCGAGGCGTTCGGGTCCGCCAGCGGCGGCTCCAGCACGATCGACACGTCGGGCTGGGCCGGCGAGCCGACCGTCACCCAGCGCATCCCCTCGAAGGAGACGTCGTTGCGCACCTCGAAGCCGAGGGCGTCCCGGTAGAAGGCGATCGCCGCGTCGTGGTCGTCGACGGCGATGAAGGTCTGGGAGAGCGTGATGTTCATGGGCCCCACGCTACGGGCGGGCCTGCGGATCTGCTTCTCCATTCCTGACCGCCTTCGCGGGTGGCGTACGGACCGGCCGCAGGTACATCTTGGCGATGTAGGAGGGGATGGCCGACTCGTCCACGTGCTCCCGCGCCCGGTACGCGCTCGGGCTCTCCCCGACCAGCTCGGTGAAGCGCGAGCTGAACGAACCGAGCGAGGTACAGCCCACCTCGAAGCAGACCTCCGTCACGCTCAGGTCCCCGCGCCGCAGCAGCGCCTTGGCCCGCTCGATCCGACGGGTCATCAGGTAGCTGTACGGCGTCTCCCCGAAGGCGGCCCGGAAGCTCCGGGAGAAGTGGCCCTCCGACATCAGCGCGGTGCGGGCCAGTGCGGCCACGTCCAGCGGCTGCGCGTAGTCGCGGTCCATCTGGTCGCGGGCCCGCCGCAGCCGGGCCAGGTCCTCCAGGTTGCTCATGGGATCACCCTCCCACAGCGTCTCCGCCCGCCGCGCGTTCCCGCAGCTCGCGGGGGAGGGCACGGTGCGCCTGCCAGGCCGCCACGGCCTCGGCGCGGGACCGGGCGGGGTGCTCGGCGTGCCACCCCCGCAGGAACCGGTTGAACTCGAACTGCTCCCCGACCTCCTGCGGCCGCGCCATCTCCGCCCGGGTCCTGTACCAGTGCCGTACCGCCTCCCCGAGGGTCCGCCCCGCCCCCTCGGCCACGAACGCCCGCATCGCCGCGTCGAAGTGGAACCCGGGCCCGATCTCCCGCTCGAAGTACGCCCGCAGCACCTGACTGCACCGCTGCCCCTCCGGGATCACGGTCGGCCACGGCGGGCTGAACACCACCGGCGAGGCGCTGGCGCACGGCGTGCCGGTGGTGCTCGCCCCGATCCGGCACGACCAGCC
>NZ_JBSGEL010000048.1:0-64686 GCF_053602875.1 Kitasatospora sp. NPDC004289
GGGAACTGCGCGGGTACGGAAGCGGCTCACCTGCAACTGAGGGCACGTCAGCCAGTTGCAGGTGCTGCCGTTCCCCCGCGCGCAGTTCCCCGCGCCCCCGGATGCGCAGCCACCTCCGTCAGTAGGCGACGTCCAGTGCACTGGTGACCGCGGCGAGGGCCTCGGCGTGGGTGAGCCCCAGGCGGGCCGCCCTCTGGGCGTAGTCGGTGGCCGCGGCGGCGGCGAGCTTGTGGGCGGTGTCGCCGGTGGCGGCGATGAGGGTGCCGCGTCGTCCGTGGGTCTCGACCACCCCGTCGGCCTCCAGCTCGCGGTAGGCCCGGGCCACCGTGTTGGCGGCGAGGCCGAGCTCCTCGGCCAGGGCCCGGACGGTGGGGAGCTTCAGGCCGGCGGCCAGGGCCCCGCTGCGGGCCTGTTCGGCGATCTGGAGCCGTACCTGCTCGTACGGGGGAGTGGCCGACTGGTGGTCGACGGACAGCTGCACGTGGTCTCCTGACGGTTCGTTGGCCCCATTCTGCCGGAAAGGCCGATGGCCCCCGCCGCGGAAGCGGCGGGGGCCATCGGCTGTGGCGTTGCTACGGGTGAGATCAGTGGTGGCCGTGGCCGCTGGTGATCTCGTGGTGCTCCTCGGCGGTGGGCTTGGGGATCTGGCTGCCCTCGCCGTAGAAGCCCCGGGAGAGCTTCGAGCGGGTCTTGGCGAGGACGCCGACCTTGCGCTTGACGCCGTTCTCGTCCACCTCGGCCGGCAGCTCGATCGGCTGCGGCTGCTCGTGGGCGGTGTACTTGTGCAGGTCCGCCTGCGGCAGCTGCGCGTGCACCTCGACGAACTCGCCGTGCGGCAGGCGCTTGATGATGCCGGTCTCGCGACCGTGCAGCACCTTCTCCTTGTCGCGGCGCTGGAGGCCGAGGCACCAGCGCTTGGTGACGATGAACGTGATCACCGGGATGACGAAGAAGCCCACCCGGACGAAGTACGTGATGTCGTTGATCGAGAGGTGGAAGTGCGTGGCGAACAGGTCGTTGCCACCACCGATCAGCAGCACCAGGTAGAGGCTGATCCAGGCCGCGCCGAAGGCGGTGCGGACGGGAGCGTTGCGCGGGCGGTCCAGGATGTGGTGCTCGCGCTTGTCGCCGGTGACCCAGCTCTCGATGAACGGGTAGACCGCGATGGCGACCAGGACCAGCGGGAAGATCATCAGCGGGATGAACACGCCGAGGTTCAGCGTGTGGCCCCACAGGCCGATCTCCCAGCCCGGCATGACGCGGATCAGGCCCTCGGAGAAGCCCATGTACCAGTCGGGCTGGGCGTCGGTCGACACCTGGTCCGGACGGTACGGGCCGTACGCCCAGATCGGGTTGATCGTGGCGATCGCCGAGACCGCGGCGATGATGCCGAAGACCAGGAAGAAGAAGCCACCGGCCTTGGCCATGTAGACCGGCATCAGCGGCATGCCGACGACGTTCTGCTCGGTCTTGCCCGGGCCCGCCCACTGGGTGTGCTTGTGGTAGAAGACCAGGATCAGGTGCGCGACCAGCAGGCCGAGCATGATGCCCGGCAGCAGCAGGACGTGGATGGTGAAGAACCGCGGCACGATGTCGGTGCCGGGGAACTCGCCGCCGAACAGGAACATCTGGAGGTAGGTGCCGACCAGCGGCACCGCCAGGACGGCGCCCTCCATGAACCGGATGCCGGTGCCCGAGAGCAGGTCGTCGGGGAGCGAGTAGCCCATGAACCCGTCGAACATGCCCAGGAACAGCAGCAGGAAGCCGAAGACCCAGTTGACCTCGCGCGGCTTGCGGAACGCGCCGGTGAAGAAGACGCGCATCATGTGCACGATCATCGCGGCGACGAACACCAGCGCGGCCCAGTGGTGGATCTGACGGATCAGCAGACCACCGCGGACCTCGAAGGAGATGTCCAGGGTCGAGGCGTAGGCCTCCGACATCCTGATCCCCTGGAGCGGGGCGTAGGAGCCGTGGTACACGGTCTCGCCCATGCTCGGGGTGAAGAACAGGGTGAGGTAGACACCCGTCAGGATGATGATGATGAAGGTGTAGAGGCAGATCTCGCCCAGCATGAAGGACCAGTGGTCCGGGAAGATCTTCCGCAGGTTGGCCTTGGCCAGGGTGTAGATGCCCAGCCGGCCGTCGGCCCAGTCCGCCGCCGCCTCGTACTTGTTGGCGGGCTTCGCGCGGGTGCTGGCCGGCTTGGCGGCACCCGAGGTGCTGCTCGTGCTCATCGGCTGCGCTCCCAGTAGCTCGGACCGACGGGCTCGTCGAAGTCGCCGGTGGCGACCAGGTAGCCCGCTTCGTCAACGGTGATCTTCAGCTGCGGCAGGGGGTGGCCGGCCGGGCCGAAGATGACGCGCGCGCCGTCCGCCAGGTCGAAGGTCGACTGGTGGCAGGGGCAGAGCGCGTGGTGGGTCTGCTGCTCGTACAGGCTGATCGGGCAGCCGACGTGGGTGCAGATCTTCGAGTAGGCGAGGATGCCCTCGAAGCCCTTCTCCTTGGACTTCTCGTCCTTGAGGTCGCCGGGCGCGATCCGGACGAGCATCAGCGCGTCCTTGGCGATCTGGACCTGGAAGTCGTGCGCGTCCTCCTCGAGGCCTTCCGGCTTCGCGAAGGTGAGCGAGCCGACGATGACGTCCTCGGGCTTCATCGGCTCGTTGGTGTTCATGTTGATCAGCTGGAGCGGCTTGGCCTGGGTGGCCTCCTTCCAGCCGGTGTGCTCCAGCTTGTCCTCGGGCAGCGGCCCGAGGTCGCGGAGCAGCACCACGCCGGAGAGCGGCACCAGGGCCATCGACCCGATCAGGGTGTTGCGCAGCAGCTTGCGACGGCCGAAGCCGGACTCGGCGGCACCCGTCTTGAACTGCTCGATGACGTCGGCGCGGACCTCGTCGTCGGCCTCGATCGGGTGGCGCTCGGCCGGGATCTCGTGGTCCGACATCAGGGTGCGGGCCCAGTGGACCGCGCCCGCGCCGATGCAGAAGAGCGCCACGCCGAGGGTCAGGCCGAGCGCGAAGTTCAGCGCGCTGACGTGACCGATCGGGAAGATGTAGACGATCTTGTCGATCGGGAAGATCACGAAGGACGCGATGAACCCGATGGTCGACAGCATCGACAGGATGAACAGCATCGCGACCTGGCGCTCGGCCCGCTTGGCGGCCCGCTCGTCGATGTCGGTGCGACGCGGCTCGTGGGCCGGCAGGCCCGGGTCGGCGAACGGGTCGCCGTGCGTGGCGACCGCGGTGCCGTGGGAGTCGTGCGACTCCGGCAGGTTGTCCTTGGACATGTCGTGGCTCATGACTTCTTGGCCTTGGTGGTGTGGGCGGCGACCCAGATCGCGACCGCGATGAGCGAGCCGAGGCCGAAGATCCAGCCGAACAGGCCCTCGGTCACCGGACCGAGGCTGCCCAGGGTCAGGCCGCCGGGGTTGGGCTCGTCGTTGGTGGTGTGGCGGACGAAGGCCACGATCTGCTTCTTCTGCTCCTCGGGCATGGTGCTGTCCGGGAAGGAAGGCATGTTCTGCGGGCCGGTCTGCATGGCCTCGTAGATGTGCTTGGCCTCCACGCCCTCGAGCGACGGGGCGTACTTGCCCCGAGTCAGGGCACCACCCTGACCGGCGAAGTTGTGGCACTGGGCGCAGTTGGTCCGGAACAGCTCGCCGCCCTTGGCGACGTCGTCCGGGTTGGTGGAGGTGTACTGCTCCTTGAGCGGAACCACCGGGCCGGGGCCGAGCGAGGCCACGAAGGCGGCCATCTGGTCGATCTCGGGCTGCGAGTAGATGACCTTCTTCTTCGGCACCTGCGCGCCGGGCTGCTGGGCCGGCATGCGGCCGGTGCCCACCTGGAAGTCGACCGCGGCGGTGCCGACGCCGACCAGGCTCGGACCGTCCGAGGTGCCCTCGCCGTTGAGGCCGTGGCAGGAGGAGCAGCCGACGGCGAAGAGCTTCTTGCCCTCATCGATCGCGAGCGACTGCGCCGAGCTGTCGGCCTGCGCCTTCTCTGCGGGCGCGAACGCGGCGTACAGTCCCCCGGTGGCCGCCAGGGCGAAGATTAGGACGAGCAGCGCCGCCAGTGGGTGGCGCCGTCGTGCTGAGAGCTTTTTCACGGATTTAACCCCGGGGTCAGGATCTGGTCGGCTGGATGGGCGTGCCCCGCGCTGCCCGTTCTGCTCGGGTGCTGCGGGGCCGCGCGCGGTCGGTCGGTGCGGTCAGTCGGCTCCGGCCGGCGGCCAGCGACCTGATCTAGCTGGTTACTTGATCAGGTAGATGGTCGCGAACAGGCCGATCCACACGACGTCGACGAAGTGCCAGTAGTACGACACCACGATCGCGGCGGTGGCCTGCTCGTGCGTGAACCGCTTGGCTGCGTACGTCCGTGCCAGGACCAGCAGGAACGCGATCAGACCACCCGTCACGTGCAGGCCGTGGAAGCCGGTGGTCAGGTAGAACACCGTGCCGTACGGGTCCGAGGACAGCGAGAGGCCGTCCTTCTTGACCAGCTCGGTGTACTCGAAGATCTGACCGCCGATGAAGATCGCGCCCATCACGAAGGTGATGACGAACCACGAGCGGAGCTTCTTCACGTCACCGCGCTCGGCGGCGAAGACGCCGAGCTGGCAGGTGAGGGAGGAGAGCACCAGGATCGTGGTGTTCACCGAGGAGAAGGGCACGTTCAGTGCGTGAGCCTTCTCGGTCCAGAACTCTGCGCCCTTGACCGAGCGGAGGGTGAAGTACATCGCGAACAGGGCCGCGAAGAACATCAGCTCCGAGCTCAGCCAGACGATGGTTCCGACGCTGACGAGGTTCGGCCTGTTGACCGCTCCGTGCGCGTGTCCGGTTTCTGTTGCTGTTGCTGTCGCCACGACGGACATTATGTCGGTCCCTTATTCCGTCTTCACGCCGGGGGGTCCACCTCGGAGTGTCCGGTGCGTGCGGTATGCCCCGATGGCAGCCGACGGGGCGTCGGAGACCCCCTCCACCGGCCCGGTGTCCGTTTTCTGATGGTTCATCGGAAGGTGCCGACACCCGTTCGCCCCGCGTGTTGCTCCGGGCCTCCTGACGGTCCGTCGGCTAGGGGCGCCCGCTCCCTCCGCCGTCCGGGTGGACTCGGCCCACCGGGTGACGGTCCGTCGCCCGAGCGGGTGAGTCCCGGGAGGGCTCGTCCCGGCGAGATCGCGCGAGGGGCTCACCACGGGCGGTGCGCCGGAGTAGCATCCGGAAGTGAACGTGGTCCGGATCACATCCGGGCCCGGTCGAGCCGACGCGCGCGCACCACCCATATAAGAGGACGAGCACCGGGAGCAGGGCCCATGGCGCACACGACGGACGAGACGCTCACCGTGCTCGTCTACAGCGACGACCGCAACACCCGCGAGCAGGTCACCCTTGCCCTCGGCCGCCGCCCCGCCGCCGACCTCCCCGAGGTCGAGGTGCTGGAGTGCGCGACGGTGCCCGCCGTCCTGCGCGCCCTGGAGAAGGGCGGCATCGACCTCTGCGTCCTCGACGGGGAGGCCGTCCCGGCCGGCGGCCTCGGCGTCGCCCGCCAGATCAAGGACGAGATCTACGGCTGCCCGCCGGTCCTCGTCCTCATCGGCCGCCCGCAGGACTCCTGGCTCGCCGCCTGGTCCCGCGCCGACGCCGCCATCTCCCACCCGGTCGACCCGGTCCCCTTCGCCGAGTCCGCGGCCACGCTGCTGCGAGCCCGCGTGGCGAGGCGCACTCCTGCGTAAGTGGTGATGCGTCCGGGGGCGCGGGGAACTGACGCACCGTCCCACCCGGGGCGGCCGTCTCACTGGGAAGAACAACACCGCATCAGCGGGCCGCACCTCGCTAGGCTGGCTCCAGTCCACGTCAAGACGGAGAACTGGAGCTAGCCATGGCCCGTACCTGGCCCGACCTGTTGAGCGCACTGCTCGCCGGTGAGAACCTCACCCAGGCCGACGCCGCCTGGGCGATGGACCGGATCATGAGCGGCGAGGCCACCCCCGTCCAGGTGGCGGGCTTCGTGGTGGCGCTCCGCGCCAAGGGCGAGACGGTGGACGAGATCGCCGGCCTGGTCGACTCGATGTACGCCCACGCCGTCCAACTCACCGTCCCCGGACCGGCGGTGGACATCGTCGGCACCGGCGGCGACCGCGCCAAGACGGTCAACATCTCCACCATGTCGGCCATCGTGGCCGCCGCCGCCGGGGCCAAGGTGGTGAAGCACGGCAACCGTGCCGCCTCCTCCGCCAGCGGCGCGACCGACGTGCTGGAGCAGCTCGGCGTCAGCCCGGACGTCCCGCCGCACCGGGTGGCCGAGATCGCCGAGGAGGTCGGCCTGACCTTCTGCCCGGCCCCGGTGTTCCACCCCGCGATGCGGCACGCGGCCCCGGCCCGCCGCGACCTCGGGGTGCCGACGGCCTTCAACATCCTCGGCCCGCTGACCAACCCGGCCCGGGTGACCGCCCACGCGATCGGCTGCTTCGACACCCGCCTCGCCGGGCTGATCGCCGGGGTGCTGGCCCGCCGCGGCGCCAGCGCGCTGGTCTTCCGGGGTGACGACGGCCTGGACGAGCTGACCATCTCCACCACCTCGCACGTCTGGACGGTGAAGGACGGTCAGGTCACCGAGACCACCTTCGACCCGCGCGAGGTCGGCATCGACCTGGTCGACATCGAGGCGCTGCGCGGCGGCGACCCGGCCTTCAACGCCGCCGTGGTCCGCCGCCTGCTGGCGGGTGAGCGCGGCCCGGTCCGGGACGCGGTGCTGCTCAACTCGGCCGCCGCGCTGACCGCCCTGGACCTCACCGACGCCCCGCTCCCGGAGCAGCTGAAGGCCGGGATGGCGCGGGCCGCCGAGGCCATCGACTCGGGCGCCGCCGAGACCCTGCTGAAGAACTGGGCCGAGGCCACCACCCGTTCCTGAGCGTCGAGTTGAAGGCCCGGACCACGGTCCGGGCCTTCTTCGTACCCGGATGCGTCCAGATAGTGGAATGCCGTTTGACCACTCTTCGGAAGCCGCTCTAGAGTTCACGACAGGTCATGAGCGACAGCGACAAGCCCCAGCTTGCTGTCCGGCAACCCTCCGTCCGTGGCGGGGTGCCCTGGGTGAGGACCGGGCACTGCGGCGATCCGTCCGCAGCGCAAGCGCGGACGTCGGCGGCACAGCTGCACCCCGAGGTCCCGGACCTTCAGAGGAGTGCACCCCCATGTCCGTCGCCACCTCCACCTGCGCCCCGCTCCCCGTCCTCGGCCACGACGTCCAGGTGCCGCTGGCCTCCGGCGAGAAGGTCACCTACGCCGCCCTCGACTACGCCGCGAGCTCCCCGGCCCTCCAGCGGGTCTGGGACGACGTCGCCGCCTACGCCCCGTACTACGGCTCGGTGCACCGCGGCGCCGGCTACCTCTCTCAGCTCTCCACCGACCTGTTCGAGCAGAGCCGCCGCACCGTCGAGGAGTTCCTCGACCTGCGCGAGGGCGACCAGGTCGTCTTCACCCGCGCCACCACCGACTCGCTCAACCTCCTGGCCGCCGCCGTCCCGGCCGGCACCGAGGTCTTCGCCTTCGAGACCGAGCACCACGCCTCGCTGCTGCCCTGGGCGCACAACGGCCTCAAGGTCACCTACCTGCGCGCCCCCCGCTCGCACGCCGAGGCGGTCGAGGCCTTCGACCTGGCGCTCGCTCAGAACCCCGCCGAGCACCGCCTGCTCTGCGTCACCGGTGCCTCCAACGTCACCGGCGAGCTCTGGCCGATCGCCGAACTGACCGAGGTGGCCCACCGCCACGGCGCCCGGGTCGTCCTGGACGCCGCCCAGCTGGCCCCGCACCACCGCGTCTCGGTCCGCGAGCTGGACGTCGACTGGATCGCCTTCTCCGGCCACAAGCTCTACGCCCCGTTCGGCGCCGGCGTCCTGGCGGGCCGCTCCGACTGGCTGGACGCCGCCGAGCCCTACCTGGCCGGCGGCGGCGCCAGCCGCACCGTCGCCCGCGAGCTCGACGGCTCCGTCGCCGTCGAGTGGCAGACCGGCCCGGCCCGCCACGAGGCCGGCTCCCCGAACGTGATCGGCGCCTACGCCGTCGCCTCCGCCTGCCGGGCGCTCACCGAGGCCGGCTTCGACGCGCTGGAGGCCCGCGAGCAGGAGCTGATCGCCCGTCTGAAGGCCGGTCTGGCCGAGGTCCCCGAGGTCCGGGTGCTCAGCCTGTTCGGCGAGGACGCCGCCCGGGTCGGCGTGCTCTCCTTCGTGGTGCAGGGCTGGAACAGCTCGCACTTCTCCGCCGCGCTCTCCGCCGAGTACGGCATCGGCGTGCGCGACGGTCTGTTCTGTGCGCACCCGCTGGTGCGGACCCTGCTCGGCGGGGAGGAGGCGGCGCCCTCCGAGTGCGGCGCCCCCGAGCCGTCGCTGCCGGGCGAGCGCAGCCTCAACGCCATCCGGGTCTCCTTCGGCGCCGGCACCCCGGACGAGCACCTCGACCGCTTCCTGGCCGCCGTCCGGGCGCTCGTCTCCGACGGGGCGGCCTGGAACTACCGCAACGAGGGCGGCCGCTGCGTCGCCGACTCCCGTCGGGGCTGAGCGGAGTGGGACGGTAGGGCAGCGACCTCAGGGGCGCGGGGCTCTGCTGATCTGCGGCTCCGCCGCGGCGCGCGCGGGGGGAACGGCAGCACGGGCAACCGGCTGACGGCGGTTCAGTTGCCGGTGAGCCGCCTTCCGTACCCGCGCAGTTCCTCGCGCCCCTGAGCGCTTGCCCTGCCGAGGCTCCGTATGTCAGTCGAGCCCGAGGGCGAACGCCGCTTCGAGGTCGTGCTTGGAGTAGGTGCGGAAGGCGATCTGGGTCTCGGTGTGCTGGACGCCGGGGATCTTGTTGACCTTGGCCGGGATGACGGAGGCGAGGTCGTCGTGGTGGCGGACCCGGACCATGGCGACGAGGTCGTAGCCGCCGGTCACGGAGTAGACCTCGCTGACGCCCTCGATGGCCGCGATCTCCTCGGCGATCTCGGGGATCCGGTCGACGCTGGTCCTGATGAGCACGATCGCGGTGATCACTCTGAAGCTCCTGTCCGTTGGTTCCGGGTCAGCGTAACGGCCGCCCAGGTGCCCAGGTACCCGGCGGCGAAGCCGATGACGTGGACCGCGTAGGCCACGCCGGTGCCCCCCTGGCGGACCGAGAGCCACTGGAGCAGGAACCAGAGCCCGAGCACCAGCCAGGCCGGGAACCGCAGCGGCAGGAAGAGCAGCACCGGCACCAGCGCGGTGACCCGCGCCCTCGGGTACAGCCGCAGGTAGGCGCCGAGCACTCCGGCGATCGCCCCGGAGGCCCCGACCAGGGCGCGGACCGACTCGGGCCCGCCGGTCTGCGCGAGCGCCCAGCCGTAGGTGGCGAGGTGACCCACCATCAGGTAGCCGAGCAGGAACCGGACCCGCCCGAACCGCTGCTCCACCCCCGGCCCGAAGACGAAGAGGAAGAGCAGGTTGCCCAGCAGGTGCGCCCACCCGGCGTGCACGAACAGACCGGTCAGCGGCGAGAGCAGCACCAGCTTGTGCGGCGAGGGCACCAGCGGCGGGCAGTCCGCCGACGCGGGCGGCAGCTGCCGGAGCCGGTCCTGCGTCAGCGGACGGTTCGCCAGCAGCTCGGCGGGGACGGCCCCCCAGCGCTGTTCGTAGCGCTGCTCGGCGCAGACCCGGGCCGGGCCGGTGCCGTAGCGGGGGTTGAGGCCGGCGCTGGGGGAGACCAGCAGGACCAGCAGGCTCAGGCCGATCAGCGTCCAGGTGACCACGGGGACCCGTTCCGGCGGGCGGAGGTCGCGGGTGCCGGGCGGGTCCAGGACGGGGGTGGCCATGGGTGCAGGCATTCCTCCGGGGCCGGTCCGGCACACCCGGGCCTGCTGCATGTGGGGGACCCGCGGGGCGGGCCGGAATCCGTCGGACCGGATCGCGGACGCCCGGTCCGCGGGCACCCGGCCAGGCAATAGGCTTGGCCTCCCGGACCCTGGGTGACCGCCGATCGCGCGGCACCAACGAGAGGACTTGGCACATGACCATCGCGCTCCCCACCGCCGAGACCCGCTGGCGTTGCACGCTCTGCGGCAACCTCACCCGCTTCGACGTGACCCGCTCCGCCCGGACGGTGGAGTTCCTCCACTTCGACCTGGCCGGTGAGTCCAAGGTGGAGGAGACCGAGGTGCTCGCCGAGACCGTCGAGTCGGTCCGCTGCCGCTGGTGCAACGCGGTCGACCAGGTCGAGCTGGTGGCCCGTCCGGGGGCGGAGGACGCCGCCGCGGAGCAGCAGGACTCCTGAGATCGCGGGTGCCCCGGCCCGCCCGGCGTGTGGCGCGTGTCGGGCCGGGGCACGGTACCCGCGACAATTGCAGAGAGCGGTGTGTTTGAGGGCAGCGGCAAACGGCCGTGCGGACCCCGCGCAGCAGGATCGGAGCCGAGGACGTGGTGGACGCAGCCAGGGGGACAGCCGAACCGCAGGGGCAGCGACCCCCGGCGGGGCCGGCCCCTGCGGCCGCCGCCTCCGAGGACCCCACCACCGAGGACCTCGCCACCGAGGCCCCCACCACCGCAGGCCCCACCGTCGAGGGCCTCACTGTCGAGGGCCCCGTTCCCCAGGACACCGAGCAGCCCCACGGCGAGCAGTTGGGCCGTCCGCTCCCGGAGGGCGTCCGCCACCGCGTGGTGGGCATCGCCGCCGACGCCCTCGGCGGGCTCCCCGCCGGTGAACTCCCGGCCTCGCTGCGGCAGTACGCCAAGTTCACCCCCGCCCGCCGGGCCAAGTACGCGGCCACCGCGCTGGCCGCCGCGCTGGAGGCGGACCCGGCCTTCCGGCAGCGGATAGCCGAACGCCTGCGGCTGGGCCAGCCCGATCTGGTGAAGGCACTGGAGTCGGGCAGCGTGCCGGGCGCGGCCGATCCGATGGACGTGGCCGCCGCCGCCTACCTGGTCCGCCCGGCCGGCTGGGCCGCGCTGGTGGCGGAGGCCGGGGAGCTGGCCGAGCGGGCCGGCGCCGAGGGGGCGGCGGCCGAGGCCGAGCGGCTGGTGGAGAAGCTCCAGGAGGAGCTGGCGGAGGCCAGGGCCCACGCCCGGGCCGACCTCGACCGGCAGCGCGCCGAGGGCGAGGGGGTGCGGCGCGAGGCGGAGTCGCTGCGCAAGAAGGTGCGGAGCCTGGAGAGCGACACCCGGCGGGCGCAGGCCGAGGCCCGCAAGGCGCAGGCCGAGTTGGCGGAGGCGAGGGCCGCCGCGTCCGCCGAGCTGAGCGCCGCCGAGGCGGAGTCCCGGCGGCTGCGGCACCGGATCACCGAGCTGGAGGGCGCGCTGGAGACCGGCCGCCGTTCGGTCCGGGAGGGCCGCAGCGTCGAGGACATGCGGCTGCGGCTGCTGCTGGACACGGTGCTGCAGTCGGCCCAGGGCCTCCAGCGGGAGCTTGCGCTGCCGGTGACGCAGCTCCACCCCGCCGATCTGGTGGACGCGGTGGTGCCGGGCTCGGCCTCGCCGCACGACGTGGCCCGGCGGGCGCTGGCCGAGGACGATCCGGCGCTGCTGGACCAGTTGCTGGCGATCCCTCAGGTCCACCTGGTGGTGGACGGCTACAACGTGACCAAGACCGGGTACCCGACGCTGCCGCTGGAGCAGCAGCGGATGCGGCTGCTGGGCGGGCTGGCGATGCTGGCCCAGCGCACCCAGGCCGAGGTGACCTGCGTGTTCGACGGTCAGGACCTGGACGCTCCGGTCATCATGGCGCCGCCGCGCGGGGTGCGGGTGCGCTTCAGCCGGACCGGCGAGACGGCGGACGAGCTGATCCGCCGGCTGGTGCGGGCCGAGCCGCAGGGGCGGCCGGTGGTGGTGGTCTCCACCGACAAGGAGGTGGCGGACGGCGTGAAGAAGGCGGGTGCGCGCCCGGTCTCCTCGATGCTGCTGCTCCGGCGGCTGTCCAGGCCGTGAACTCTTCTGATGTCCGGTCAGGGGAGCGTGGCGCGTTTGTGTCCGTCTCGTGAAAGCCGCTGTGCGTAGGGAAGTTCGTCCCGGTAGGGGAGTGGCGCGACGGCTCCTGACTCACTAGGGTCAGGCGTCAAACCTATTTTCTGGACTATCGCTCGAACGGGTGGGCGTCCAGGAGTGCTGAAGGAGTTCGTCACCTTGGCTTCCCACCGCCGTCCCAAGCAGCCGAGCCGCGCACGGGTCATCGTGCTCACCGCCGCCGCTGCGACCGCGGTCGCCGTCTCCGCCCAGTCCGGTGCCTACGCGGCCCCCGCGAAGCCGACCAAGGACGAGGTCAAGGCCCAGGTCGACAAGCTCTACGAAGAGGGCGAGCAGGCCGCCGAGCGCTACAACGGCGCCAAGGAGCGGGCCGACCAGCTGCGCAAGCAGGCCGACCAGCTGCAGGACCAGGTGGCCCGCGGCCAGGAGCAGATGACGCAGCTCCAGACCGGCCTGGCCGCCGTGGCGGCGGACGAGTACCGCAACGGCGGGGTCGACCCGTCGGTGGCGCTGATGCTCGCCTCCGACCCGGACGGCTACCTGAGCAAGGCCTCCAGCGCCGACCAGGTCAACCAGACCCAGGCGCAGACCCTGCGCTCGCTCCAGGACCAGCAGCGCCGGCTGGACCAGCAGAAGGCCGAGGCCGCCTCGGTGCTGGCCGAGCTGGACCGCAACACCAAGGCCCTGAACGACTCCAAGAACGAGGTCCAGCGCAAGCTGCAGGAGGCCAAGAACCTCCTCAACCAGCTGAGCGCCGCCGACCGCGCCGCCATCACCAGCGGCGACCGCTCCTCCCGCAGCGCCACCCGGATCGACCCGAGCACCCTGCCGCCGGCCGCCGGCTACGCGGGCGTCGCGATGAACGCCGCGCTCAGCAAGCAGGGCCGCGCGTACGTCTGGGGCGCCACCGGCCCGAACAACTTCGACTGCTCCGGCCTGATGGTCTGGGCCTACGCGCAGGCCGGCGTCTCGCTGCCGCGCACCTCGCAGTCGCAGGCCAGCGTCGGCACCAACGTGGGCAACGACGTGGCCAACGCCCAGCCGGGCGACCTGATCATCTATCACAGCGACGCGCACCACGTCGGCATGTACATCGGCAACGGCATGATGGTGCACGCGCCGCGCACCGGTGACGTGGTCAAGGTGGCCCCCGCCAACGTGATGCCGATCAAGACCATCCGCCGCGTCTGACGGCCGGTCAGCCGAGCACGGCATAACGGACAACTGGTGTGAGCCGGGGCAACTGACGCCCCGTGACACGCCCGGGCCCGCCGGAATCCCGCTGTGATGTGGGACACCTCCGGCGGGCCCTCCGTCGTCTCCGGAGGGCGAAATCTCAGCTCACCGTGCATTCGTGATCACGGTCGGTCGCAATCACAAATGCACTTGGACTTTCTTCCGTCTTTTTTCTTACAAGGATTTGAACCGATCACGGTTGGGTTACTAGGGTCATTGTCGAACCACCGCACTGTCGATCGTCCAGCCTGGGCGGCGGCGGTGGTTACCGCCGAGTTCGAGACGCAGCGGGGCAGGGAGAGTTGACTGCCCGACAGGGGACCCCCGAGGGGGTGGCTGCCGATCGGAGCCGGGGAACCACGTTCCTCGGGGTGAATCGGCGTCAGGCCGGCCGGGCCGTCGCGAGACGGTGCGGGGGTGAGACGTCGTAGGGCTACCTTCCAGCCCGAACCCGTCAGCTCACCCGGTAGGCGGACGTAGGAAGAAGGAGTCCGCCTTCGTGGCGTCCCATCGTCGTCCCAAGCCTGCCAGTCGTACCCGCGTCTCGATCATGACGGCCGCCGCGGCCGCCGCCGTGGTCCTCTCCAGCCAGACCGGAGCGCACGCCGACCCGCAGCCCTCCAAGGACGAGGTCAAGAGCCAGATCGACCAGCTCAACGAGCAGGCCGAGGTCACGACCGAGCAGTTCAACGCGAACACCGAGAAGCAGCAGGCCCTGCAGACCCAGGTCGGCCACCTCCAGGACGAGGTGGCGCGCGGTCAGGAGCAGGTGAACGCCCTCCAGGCCAGCCTCGGTGAGATCGCCGCCGAGCAGTACCGCAGCGGTGGGATATCCCCGACCGTCCAGCTGATGCTCTCCAGCAGCCCGGACGCCTTCCTCGGCCAGGCCGGTGCGATCAACCAGGTCGGCGTCTCGCAGGCCGACGCGCTGAAGCAGCTGAAGACCGAGCAGGACAAGCTCGACCAGCAGAAGGCCGAGACCCAGGGCAAGCTGGCCGACCTGGAGAAGACCAGCCAGCAGCTGAAGGCCCAGAAGGAGGACGTCCAGGGCAAGTTGGCGAAGGCCCAGGCCCTGTACGACTCGCTGGACGCGGCCGAGAAGCAGAAGATCCGCGAGGCCGAGCAGAAGGCCGCCGCCGAGGCGAGCGCCAAGGCCGCCGCGGCGAAGTCCGCGGCCAAGCCGCAGTCCTCCGGCGGTGACGAGCGCGCCTCCCGTTCGGAGAGCCGCACCGACCTGAGCTCCCTCCCGGCCGGCTCCTTCGCCGCGACCGTGGTCGCCGCCGCCGAGGCGCAGATCGGCAAGCCCTACGGCTGGGGCGACACCGGCCCGGACTCCTTCGACTGCTCCGGCCTGATGGTCTGGTCGTTCAAGAAGGCCGGGATCTCGCTGCCGCGCACCTCGCAGTCGCAGGCCGGCGCCGGCACCAACATCGGCACCAACATCGCCGACGCCAAGCCCGGCGACCTGATCATCTACTACGGCGACCGGCACCACGTCGGCCTGTACGTCGGCGGCGGCCAGATCGTGCACGCCCCGCGCACCGGCACCCTGGTCCGGCACGAGTCCGCCACGGTGATGCCGATCAACGCGATCGTCCGGGTCTGACCCACCCGAACGTCCTACAGCCCGCAGGCCCGGCCCCGTGCCGGGCCTGCGGCGTTTCCCGACGGTGGATCAGCTGTCCGATTAGTGGTCAAATATTCGGCCCTGTAGGGGTTTGGACTAGATCGCCGCGACTCGCTAACGTCTGCCCCCGGACCTCCGTCAGGACGCCCGCCCACCTGGTCGGCGGCGGTGGCCCGGCCGCACAGGAGCCGCCGCCGTGTCTCGTTCCCCCCTGCCGGCCGCCCGCCGGCTGACCCGCGCGCTGGTGCTCACCGCCGCCGCCACCACGGTGCTCGGCGTGGCGGCGGCCGGGGGCGCGGCCGCCGCGCCCGGCGCCCCGGCCGAGCCGACCTCGCGCAAGGACGTCAAGGCCCAGGTCGACCAGATCTACGAGGAGGCCGAGCAGGCCTCCGAGCGCGCCAACGCCGCCCAGGAGCAGCAGCGCGTCCTGCAGGCCGAGACCGGCACCCTCCAGGACCAGGTGGCCGCCGCCCAGGAGGAGCTCAACCGGCTGCGCTCCGACCTCGGTTCGGTGGCCGCCGCCCAGTACCGGGCCGGCGGCATCGACCCGGCCGTGCAGCTGATGCTGGACTCCGACCCGGCCGGCTACCTCTACCGGGCCCGCACCCTGGACCAGGTCAGCGAACGGCAGAACGACACCCTGCGCCAGGTGATCGACCGTCAGCGCCGGCTGGACCAGCGCCGCGCCGAGACCTCGGCCAAGCTGGCCGAGCTGGAGTCGGTGCGGCGCACCCTGGCGGAGAGCAAGCAGGAGATCCGCCAGCGCCTGGCCAAGGCGCAGCGGCTGCTGAACGGTCTGGGCGCCACCGAGCGGGCCCGGCTCCAGGCGGACGACGCCCGGGACGCCGAGCGCCGCGCGGCCCGCGGCGGGGAGCGGGTGGACCTCGGCAACCTCCCGGCCGCCTCCGGCCGGGCCGCCGCCGCGCTGGCCGCCGCCGCCAGCAAGATCGGCTCGCCCTACGTGTACGGTTCCACCGGCCCCCGCACCTTCGACTGCTCGGGTCTGATGTACTGGAGCTGGCGGCAGGCCGGAGTGACCCTGCCGCGGACCTCGCAGCAGCAAGCCAACGCGGGCCAGCGGATCAGTCTGGCCGACGCCCGCCCGGGAGACCTGGTGATCTTCTACAGGGACATGCACCACGTCGGCATGTACGCCGGCGGCGGTGTCGTGGTGCACGCGCCCTACCCCGGCGCCCGGGTGCGCTACGAGAGCGTCAACGCGATGCCCGTCACCGGAGTCGTCCGGGTATGACAGCAGCCGGTGGCCGGAGTGCGTCCGGCTCCGCCCCGCCGCTCTCCCGCCGGGCCGCGCTGCTGCTCGCGGCCGCCGGGCTGGTGCAGCTCTCCCCGCCCCGCGGCCGGTCGGCCGCCCCGGTGTTCTCCGGGCCGACGGCGGCGGCCACCGTGCCCGCCGTCCGGCCCGAGCTGGAGGCACTGCTGGCCGACCGCGCCCGCGCACTGCTGCGGCACGACGCGGCCGCTCTGCCCGCGGGGGAGGCCGGGCAGGCCGCGCTGCGCCGGCTGGCCGATCTTCCGCTGGCCGAACTCTCGTACCGCATCACCGAGTTCACGGAGCCGGCGGGCACCGGCGTGACGCTCAGGGCCGAGCTCGGCTGGCGGGTCGCGGAGTACGACGAGTACCCGGCGGTGCTGCGGCGCCGGCTCTCCTTCGAACGGGGCACCGGAGGCTGGCGGCTGACGCAGGAGCAGCCCGAGGGCCCCGCCGCCCCCTGGGACCTCGGCCCGGTCTCGGTGGCGCCGGGCAGGCACTGCCTGGTGTTCGGCCAGGCCGCCCCGGCCGAGCTGGCCCGGACCGCGGCCGCCGCCGACCAGGCGGTGCCGCTGGTCGGTGAGGTCTGGGGCGCGGGCTGGCCCGGGAAGCTGCTGATCGGCCACCCGGCCACCGCCGAGCAGTTCGACCGGCTGCTCGGCACCCCCGCCGGGCAGTACGCCGGGATAGCCGCCGTCACCACCGCCGCCGCCGGGGCCCCGGTGCGCACCCCGGCCGACCGGATCCTGATCAACCCGCAGGCCTACGCGGGCCTGAGCGACCTGGGCCGCCGGGTGGTCACCGCGCACGAGATCACCCACGTGGCCACCCGCGCCGACACCAAGCCGTGGACCCCGCTCTGGCTCTCCGAGGGCGTGGCCGACCACACCGGCTACCGGGGCACCGACCGCACCCCGCAGCAGATCGCCCCCGAACTGGCGAAGGCCGCCGCGGCCCGGGGCTTCTCCCCGAAGCTGCCCGCCGACGCCGACTTCACGGCCGGGGCCACCGGGATCGCGCTGGCCTACGAACTGGCCTGGTCCGCCTGCGACCTGATGGTCCGCCGCTTCGGCGAGCGCCGGCTGGTCGCCCTCTACCGCGCGAACGCCGCGGCGGGCCCGGCCACCACCCGCGAGGAGTGGCTGGACGGCCTGCTGCGCACCACCCTCGGCCTCGGCCTGGACGAGTTCACCCGCCTGTGGGCCGACGACCTGCACCAGCGCTTCGCGCACTGACACGCCCCGGGCCGAAGGGCGCCCCGGGCCGAAGGGCGCCCCGAGCCGCGCCCGGAGGTGAGCGGGCGAATAGCGGTCAGCGCGGGACGGCGGGCTTGTCGACGTCGTCCAGCAGGTCCTGCTCGTAGGCGATGCCGGGCCGCACCGGGTAGCCGGTGGGGGCGGCCGGCTCCAGGGCGCGCGGCGGCAGCACCAGGGTCCTGGTCTGCCCCGGGACCTTGGTGGAGAGCCAGAGGCGACGACAGGAGAGCACCGCGGCGGCCAGCAGCGTCAGGTTCCGCGCCGTCAGGACGGCCACGCCCCAGGGCTCGCTGGCGACGACCTGGCCGAACAGGATCGGGAACTCCAGCATGGTCAGCAGCGTGGTCACCAGGACCAGCACCGCCACCGGCCGCTGGCTGGTGCCGCGCACGGTCAGGCAGACGGCCGCGACGCCGACGATCCAGACCATGTACTGCGGGCTGATCACCCGGCTGGTCACGGTGAAGACCAGCAGCGCCGCGAGCGCCGCGTCGTAGGTGGTGGCCGAGGTCCAGCGGCGGGCCCGCAGCCGCCAGAACAGCAGCCAGCCGAAGCCGCCGACCGAGGCGGCCAGCGCCAGCTTGGTGATCACCGGCACCCACGGCCCGAGCATCTCCACCGAGCCGTAGTTCATCTTCACCTCGCCCTGCCAGCCGCCGAAGATCCGGGCGTAGTGCAGCGGCAGCGCGCCGAGCGACTCCACCTCGATGCCCCGGTCGCGCTGGAACTTGAGGAACTCGAAGGCACCGTTCATCCCCGCCGTGAGCAGGAAGCCGAGCGCGCTGAACGAGGCGATCGCCGCCGTCCAGGAGCGCCGGGTGCGGCGGCCCTTCGGGGTGCCGAGCAGGGCCAGCACCGGCCAGACCTTCACCAGCCCGCCGAGGCCGAGCAGCGCCCCGCCCAGGCCCGGGCGGCGCAGCAGCACCAGCAGCCCGGCCACCGCCAGCGCGGTCACCAGGATGTCGTAGCGGCAGTAGACCGTCGGCCCCAGCAGCGGAACCCCGGCCACCCAGACCCAGGCGCCGGAGAAGCTCCGGCCGCGCCTGGTCCCGGCCCGCGTCAGCAGCACCATGGTGACGGCGTCGAAGACCGCGCAGAGCACCCAGAAGGACACCAGGTAGGACCAGGGCAGCAGCCCCGGCAGCAGGATCACCAGGGCGGCGCCGGGCGGGTACTGCCAGGTGACGTCGTCCAGCGGGAAGGTGCCGGTCTGCAGCACCTGGTACCAGCCGTGGTAGATCACCGACACGTCGGCGGTGACGTCGGTGGCGGCGATCCGGAGCACTCCGGTCACGACCAGGACGAGCAGCGTCCGGGTGGCCAGCCAGCCGCCGGCCAGCGCCCACAGCGCACCTCCGGCCGGCCTCGGCGAACCGCTCGCGGGTACGGGGGCGCGCTCGACCGCGCTCAGACCGGTGCTCCCGGCCGGGACCAACTCCACCGCACTCCCTCGTCCACGCGTGCGCGCACCGCGCCCGTCCACCCCGGCCCCCGTCCGCCCTCCCGGCCTGCGGCCTTCTCACCGGGCGCAGACTCCGTCAGGTCCGATCGGCCAACGGATGCGCGGCCGGTCGCGTTCCCGGCGCACCGGGGTGTTGACCTATCGTACGGACCACCGACCGGTACACCGAGCACCCCCCGACCGAGCGAGCCGTGACATGCAGAAGACCCTGATCGTCACCAACGACTTCCCGCCCCGCCCGGGCGGGATCCAGGCGTTCGTGCACAACATGGCCGTCCGGCAGCCCCCGGGCAGCGTGGTGGTCTACGCGTCGACCTGGCGGGACGGCACCGAGGTGGCCCGGTTCGACGCCGAGCAGCCGTTCCCGGTGGTCCGGGACCGGACGAGGATGATGGTGCCGACGCCCCGGGTCACCCGGCGGGCCGCCGAGATCCTGCGGGCCGAGGGCTGCGACTCGGTCTGGTTCGGCGCGGCCGCCCCGCTCGGCCTGATGGCCCCCCGGCTGCGTCGGGCCGGGGCCGGACGGCTGCTCGGCATGACGCACGGTCACGAGGCCGCCTGGGCCCAGCTGCCCGCCTCCCGGCAGCTGCTGCGCCGGATCGGCGAGGGCACCGACGTGCTCACCTACCTCGGCGAGTACACCCGCTCCCGGATCGCCTCGGCGGTCGGCCCGGCCGCCGCCGCCCGGATGGTGCAGCTGCCGCCCGGCGTGGACGAGGGGACCTTCCGGCCGGACTCCGGCGGCGACGCCGTCCGGGCCGCGCTCGGCCTGACGGACCGTCCGGTGGTGGTCTGCGTCTCCCGGCTGGTGCCGCGCAAGGGGCAGGACACGCTGATCGCCGCACTGCCGCAGATCCTGCGCGACGTGCCGGACGCGGTGCTGCTGATCGTCGGCGACGGCCCGTACCGGGGCGAGCTGGAGAAGCTCGCCGAGCGCACCGGGGTCGCGGCCTCCGTCCGCTTCACCGGCGCCGTGCCGTGGTCCGAACTGCCCGCGCACTACGGGGCCGGGGACGTCTTCGCGATGCCCTGCCGCACCCGGCGCGGCGGGCTGGACGTGGAGGGCCTGGGCATCGTCTACCTGGAGGCCAGCGCCACCGGCCTGCCGGTGGTCGCGGGGGACTCGGGCGGGGCCCCGGACGCGGTGCTGGAGGGCGAGACCGGCTACGTGGTGCCCGGCGGCTCCCCGGCGGCGGCCGCCGAACGGATCGTCAGGCTGCTGAAGGACCCCCAGCTGCGCGCCACCATGGGCGAGGCCGGCCGCCGCTGGGTCGAGCGCTCCTGGCGCTGGGACCTGCTGGCCGGCCGGCTCACCTCGCTGCTGGCGCAGCAGTAGGCGGAAGCGAAAGTGGCTACGCCGTCGGGGGCGCGGGGAACTGCGCGAATCGGAAGGCGGCCCGGTGTGGGATCGGGGCACGTCAGCCAGTTGCAGGTGGTGCCGTTCCCCTGCGCGCAGTTCCTCGCGCCCCTGACGGGGGTCAGCGCCGGTAGAGGCCCTCGACCTCGTCGGCGAAGTCCTTCATCACCACGTTCCGCTTGAGCTTCAGCGAGGGCGTCAGGTGGCCGGTCTCCTCGGAGAAGACGGTGTCGAGGATGCGGAACTTCTTGACCGCCTCGGCCTGGGAGACGGCCTGGTTGCCGTCGTCCACGGCGGACTGGATGGTGGCCAGCAGGTCGGCGTCGTCCCGCAGTTCGGCCACGGTGGCGCCGGCCGGCTTGCCGTTGGCCTCCTTCCAGCGCGGGAAGAAGTCCTCGTCGATGGTGACCAGGCAGGCGATGAACGGCTTGCGGTCGCCGACCACCATGACCTCGCCGACCAGGGCGTGCGCCCGGATCCGGTCCTCGATCACGGCCGGGGCGACGTTCTTGCCGCCCGCGGTGACCAGGATTTCCTTCTTCCGGCCGGTGATGGTCAGGTAGCCGTCGGCGTCCAGGGTGCCGATGTCGCCGGTGGCGAACCAGCCGTCGCGCAGCGCCTCGGCGGTGGCCTCGGGGTTGTTCCAGTAGCCGGTGAAGACCTGAGGGCCCTTCAGCAGCACCTCGCCGTCCTCGGCGATCCGGGCCGAGGAGCCGGGCAGGGGCTGGCCGACGGTGCCGATCTTCGGCCTGTCGTGCGGGTTGAAGGAGGTGGCGGCGCAGGTCTCGGTGAGGCCGTAGCCCTCCAGGACGGTGAAGCCGACGCCGCGGTAGAAGTGGCCCAGGCGCTCGCCCAGCGGGGCGCCGCCGGAGATGGCGTGGGTGGCCCGGCCGCCGAGCGCGGCCCGGAGCTTGCGGTAGACCAGCCGGTCGAAGACCGCGTGCTTGACCTTGAGGCCCAGCGAGGCGCCGCCGTGGTCCAGGGCGCGGCTGTAGGCGATCGCGGTGTCGGCGGCCTTGTCGAAGATCTTGCCCTTGCCGTCGGCCTGCGCCTTGGCCCGGGCGGTGTTGTAGACCTTCTCGAACACCCGGGGCACGCCGAGGATCAACGTCGGCCGGAAGGAGGCCAGTTCGGCGGTGACGTCCTTGATGTCGGAGACGTGGCCGAGCTTGATCGGGGCGATCGCGGCGGCGATCTCGGCGATCCGGCCGAGCACGTGGGCCAGCGGCAGGAAGAGCAGCACCGAGGCCTCGCCGGTGCGGAACAGCGGCTCCATCCGGGCCGTCACGTTGCCGAGCTCGGCCAGGAAGTTGCCGTGGGTGAGCTGACAGCCCTTCGGGCGGCCGGTGGTGCCCGAGGTGTAGACGATGGTGGCGATGGTGTCGGCGGTGGCGGTCGAGCGGCGCTCGGTCACGGTGGTGTCGGCGACCCCCTTGCCCGCCTCGGCCAGCGCGGCCAGCGCGCCGTCCTCGATCTGCCAGGTGTGCTTCAGCTCCGGCAGCCGCTCGCGCAGCCCCTCCACCAGCGCCGCGTGCACGGCGGTCTCGGTCACCACGGCGACCGCGCCGGAGTCACCCAGGATCCAGGCCACCTGCTCGGCGGAGGAGGTCTCGTACACCGGCACGGTGATGGCGCCCGCGCACCAGATCGCGAAGTCCAGCACGGTCCACTCGTAGCGGGTCCGCGACATCACGCCGACCCGGTCGCCCGGCGCGACGCCGGCGGCGATCAGGCCCTTGGCGGCGGAGTGCACCTCGGCCAGGAACTGAGTGGCGGTCAGGTCGGTCCACTGCCCGTCCAGCTTGCGGCTGACGACCGCGACGCCCGGGTGCCGCTCCGCGTTCTGGTGGACCAGGTCGGAGAGGTTGCCACCGCTGGGTACCTGGTAGCGGGCCGGATTGCTGAACTCGAGCAAGACTGCTCCTCGTCTGCGACGCTGCGGGACGGCAGGACGTTACTGCCCGGTAGGACGAATGGCCAGACTTGTTCGCCGAGGTGTTCGAAGCGTCACATCGTCCGGGTACTCCGTTTCTGCCCGACTCGCACCTTACGGCAGCGTAGGAATACCCGCCGGTAGCCCCCGGTCCCTTGACCTGCGGCGACGCCCCGGCGGCCGGTGGGCTCCCGGTGGCGCGATAGCCTTCCCTGGGCGCACACCTGAATGAGGACAGCGGAGGCCGTGCCATGGCGGAACACACCAGGTCGAGCATCACCATCGACGCGAGCCCGGCCGAGGTCATGGCCGTGATCGCCGACTTCGCCGCGTACCCCGCCTGGACCGGTGAGGTCAAGGAGGTGGAGGTGCTCTCCACCGTCGAGGACGGCCGCGCCGCCGAGGTCCGCCTGGTGCTGGACGCCGGCGCGATCCGCGACGAGCACGTGCTCGCCTACACCTGGGACGGCGACCGCGAGGTCAGCTGGACGCTGGTCAAGAGCCAGATGCTCCGCTCCCTGGACGGCTCCTACACCCTGGCCCCGGCCGGGAAGGGCACCGCCGTCACCTACCAGCTCGCGGTGGACGTCAAGATCCCGATGCTCGGCATGATCAAGCGCAAGGCCGAGAAAGTCATCATCGACCGCGCCCTCGCCGGCCTCAAGAAGCGCGTCGAAGGCTGACGCCGCCTGCCGCCCGCAGGGCGGCCAGGGGCGCGGGGAACTGCGCGAGTACGGAAGGCGGCCCAGCGTTAGATCGGGGCAGGTGAGCCAGTTGCAGCGCGTGCCGTTCCCCTGCGCGCAGTTCCTCGCGCCCCCGGGGTGACCACTTTCGCCGGCGCCCCGGTGTAGCCACCTTCGCCCGACCCCGGTGCAAGAGAGGACCCCGATGCGGACGATCCTGGTCAGTGGTGACGGCGCCGAGCTGGTGGCCGCCGCGACCGCGCTGCACCACGCCGGCCGCGGGCGGCGGACCCACCTGCTGGCGGCGGACGACCCGCACCGGGCGATGGACGCCCTGCTCGGGGTGCGCCTCACCGCCGAACCCGCCCGCTACGCCGACGCCCTGACGGTCGCCCGGACCGATCCGCAGGCCGCCTTCCGGGACGCGGTGCACGGGATCCAGGACGCGCTCGGCCCGGCCCTGGACCTGCTCGGCGCGACCCCGCTCGACCGGGAGGAGCTCACCGCCCTCCCCGGCACCGCCCAGCTCGCCCTGCTCGGGGCGCTGCGCCGCGCCGAGGCCGCCGTCCTGGTGGTGGCCGCGCCCCGCCCCGCCGAACTGATCGCCGCCCTCGCCCTGCCGGAGCAGCTGGACCGCCACCTGGCCCGGCTGCTGCCGGAGCAGCGCCAGGCCGCCCGGGCGCTGCGCCCGCTGCTGGCCGCCGTCGCCGGGGTGCCGATGCCCGCCGACTGGCTGTTCGAGGCCCGGGGCCGGGCCGCCGCCGCCCTGGCCGGGGCCCGCGCCGTGATCGAGGCCCCGACCACCACCGTCCGCCTGGTGGTGGACGCGGCCTCGCCCCGCCCGCAGGAGCTGCGCCGGGCCCGGGCCGGTCTGGCCCTTCACCGGCTGCGGCTGGACGCGGTGGTCGCCCACCGCGCGCTGCCCGCCGCCGCGCTCGGCTCCGCCGATCCCTGGCTGGCCGACCGGGCCGCCCGTGAGCGGGACGAACTGGCCGCGTTGGCGGAGGAGTTGGACGTCCCCCTGCTGATCAGCCGTCAGCCCGAGCCCACCCTGGAGTCGGTGGCCGCCCGGCTCTACGAGGGCGCGGCCCCCGCCGTGGCCGAGCACCCGTGGTGGGTGGAGGACCGGCTGGCCGAGGACGGTCTGCTGGTCTGGCACCTGACGCTTCCCGGCGCCGACCGGACGGAGCTCGACCTGGTCCGCCGGGGCGACGAGCTGGTGCTGGGCCTCGGCGACCACCGCCGGATCCTGGAGCTGCCCTCGGCGCTGCGCCGCTGCACCGTCAGCGGGGCGGCGCTGGCCGACGGGGTGCTCTCCGTCCGCTTCGCCCCGGACCACGATCTCTGGCCGCGCGGGTAGTGTCGGCCGCCAACCACGACTGAGGGAGGGCCCGATGGCCGAGGAGCAGTCAGAGCGCGAAGCCGGCGCCGACCTGGTGGAGGAGGTCCGCAGGATCGCCGCCGCCGTGGGGGAGAAGGCCCAGGAGACGGTGGGCCGCTGGCGCGAGCAGAACCCCGAGGTCTACGGCCACCTGGCCGCCGCCGGGGGTGAACTGCTGGCCGCGTACCGGGCGGCGGTGAGCGGCCACGAGCGCCGCTGGTCGGCACCCGGACGCGCCGAGGCCGAGCACATCGACCTCGACGGAGCGTCGGACAAGTAGTGAACCAACCAATCCGGGCCGGTGAAGCCGCGGCTCCGTAACGTCACCGGATGGGGCAAAACGTACGACTCCTGAATGCTCATCGCCACGTGAGTGGGAATTGTCTTCGAATAATGTATGAATCACTGTGTACGGGAGCCCCCTTCTGCGGGTACCGTTCCGCTCAGCGGGAACGAGTGAATAGCTGAGGGAGACATGGCTCTGACCATCGGCGTCGATGTCGGCGGCACGAAGATCGCGGCCGGCGTGGTCGACGAGAACGGCGAGATCCTCGCCCGGACCAGGGTCCCCACCCCGGCCGACCCCCAGTGGGCGGTGGACGCCATCGCCCAGGCGGTGCGCGAGCTCAAGGAGCAGTACCCGGACGTGGCCGGCGTGGGCGTCGGTGCCCCCGGCTTCGTCGACCGCGAGCGCGCCACGGTGATCTTCGCGCCCAACATCGACTGGGAGAACGAGCCGCTCAAGACCCGGGTCGAGGAGCTCACCGGCCTCGAGACCGTGGTGGAGAACGACGCCAACTGCGCGGCCTGGGCCGAGTTCCGCTTCGGGGCGGCGGCCGAGCACTCCGACATGGTGCTGATCACCGTCGGCACCGGCATCGGCGGCGGCATCGTCCTCGACGGCCGGCTGCACCGCGGTCGCTTCGGCGTGGCCGGCGAGATCGGCCACCTCAACATGGTCCCGGACGGTCTGCTCTGCGGCTGCGGCGGCCACGGCTGCTGGGAGCAGTACGGCTCCGGCCGCGCGCTGCGCCGCTACGGCCGGGAGAAGGCCGCCGCCGACGCGGTGGCCGGCCGCCGGATGCTGGAGCTCAACGACGGCGTCGCCGAGACCATCCGCGGCATCCACATCACCGAGGCCGCGGCCGAGGGCGACCCGCTCGCCCTGGAGTGCTACGCCGAGCTGGCCGACTGGCTGGGCCGCGGCATGGCCGACCTGGCCGCCCTCTTCGACCCGGCCGTCTTCGTGCTCGGCGGCGGCGTCTCCGACTCCGGCGACCTGCTGCTCGACCCGGTCGCCAAGGCCTTCCAGCAGTACCTGACGGGCGGCGTCCACCGCCCCCGCGCCGAGGTGGCGCTCGCCTCCATGGGCTCCGCCGCGGGCATCGTCGGCGCCGCCGACCTGGCCCGCACCTGAGCGTCCCCGACGCACCGTCAAGGCCGGGACCCCGCAAGGGATCCCGGCCTTCGCCGTACCGCCTAGACTCCCTCCCGTAGTCCATCGGGGGAGGGACCGTCATGACCCGCACCACCACCGCCGTCGCGGCCGCCGGCCTGCTGCTGCTCACCGCCTGTACCGCCTGCACCGCCGAACCGCCGCGGAGCACGCCGGCCGGCGGATCGGCCCCGGCCCGGATGCCGGCCGAGGGGCGGGACGTGGCGGCGGAGTTCACCGCGCACGTCGAGCGGTACGGCACGCCGGAGCAGCGCGGTGCCGTGCTCGGGCACATCACCCGGGCCACCCGGGACGTGCCGCAGGACGGGCACACCAACAGCTACCTCGCCACCGACTGGGAGGATTCCCAGCCCTCCCGCACCGAACTGATCATCCGTTCCTACCTGTCCTGGACCGGCGGGAGCGAGCGCGGCGCCATGCTGGTGCTCTACCGGAAGGACGGCGCGGTGATGGCCGCCGCCGACCTCCCGTCCTGGCAGGGCAGGTGAGGGACGGGTGAGCCGCCGGGCGGGCCATAGACTCCTCGGATGGACACCACCCCGCCCGACCGGTTGACCGGCACCCTGCTCGACGGCCGGTACCGGATCGAGCAGCGGATCGCGGTCGGCGGGATGGCCACCGTCTACCGGGCCACCGACACCCGGCTGGACCGGACGGTGGCGGTCAAGGTGATGCACCCCTCGCTGGCCGCCGACGCCGAGTTCACCGGCCGGTTCATCCGCGAGGCCAAGGCCGTCGCCCGGCTCGCCCACCCCAACGTGGTGAACGTCTTCGACCAGGGGGCCGACGGCGCCGCGGTCTTCCTGGCCATGGAGTACGTCCCCGGCCGCACCCTGCGGGACCTGCTCCGCGACCGCGGCGCGCTCAGCGTGCGGGCCGCCCTCGACGTGCTGGAGCCGGTGCTCGCCGCCCTCGGCGCCGCCCACCGGGCCGGGCTGGTGCACCGGGACGTCAAGCCGGAGAACGTGCTGATCACCGACGGCGGCCTGGTCAAGGTCGCCGACTTCGGCCTGGTCCGGCTGCTCACCGGCTCCGACGGGGTCACCGAGACCACCAGCGCGAGCACCGTGCTGGGCACCGTCTCCTACCTGGCGCCCGAGCAGGTGCGGCCCGGGCTCCCCACCGACCAGCGGGTGGACGTCTACGCGGCCGGCATCCTGCTCTACGAGATGCTCACCGGCAGCAAGCCGCACACCGGCGAGAACCCGATGCAGGTGATCTACCGTCACCTGCACGAGGACGTGCCGCCGCCCTCGCGCACCGCCCCGGCCGCCGGCCCCGGCCTGGACGCGATAGTGGCCGCCGCCACCGCGCGCGACCCGCAGGGCCGCCCCTGGGACGCGGTCGAACTGCTGGCCACCCTGCAGCGCGCCCGCCGCGCCCTGACGCCCGCTCAGCTGGACGCCGAACCCCCGGCCTCGGCCCGCCGCAGCCCGCTCCACCCCACCACCGAGGCCACCTCGGTGCTCGACCGGGTCGAGCCGACCAGCGTGCTGGAGCTCGATCCGCCGACCATGACGCTCGGCCGGATCCGCCCGTACGACGAGCCCGCCCCCGTCCGCCCGGCCCGCCGCCGGCGGCTGCCGCGCAAGCCGCTGGTCTGGGGTTCGGTGCTGGCGGCCGTGCTGCTGCTGGTCGGCGGCACCACGTACGCGCTCTCCGAGGGGCTGTACGGCACGGTGCCGGGCATCCTGACGCAGAGTCAGGAGCAGGCCGAGCAGGCGCTGGAGGCGGCCGGACTGCAGGGCAGCTACGTGCAGCAGTACAGCGAGAGCGTCCCGGAGGGGAAGGTGCTGGCCACCGATCCCGGCGTGGGTGCCCGGGCGCGCAAGAGCGATCCGGTGAAGGTGACCGTCTCCCGCGGGCCGGAGCGGGTGGCGGTGCCGCCGCTGGTCGGCCAGCCGCAGGAGCAGGCGGCCCGTCAGCTGGCCGACGCCCGGCTGTCCGCGGGCACCGTCACCGAGCAGTACAGCGACACGGTGCCCCAGGGCGCGGTGGTCTCGGCCGATCCGGCCCCCGGCACCCGGCTGGCGGTCGGCGCGCCGGTCGCCCTGACGGTCAGCAAGGGGATGCACCTGGTCCCGGACGTGACCGGGATGGGCCAGGCCGACGCCGAGCGCACCCTCAAGGCCGCCGGGTACCGGGTGGAGGTGAAGGGCTACAACGTCTTCGGGACGGCGAAGGCGAGCGGTCAGTCGCCCGCGGCGGGCCAGCCGCTGAAGCAGGACGGCCTGGTGACGGTGACCTTCCCGCTGGGCTGACGCCGGCTCAGCGCAGCGGCCCGTCCCCGGGCTCCTCCTGGTAGGAGTAACGCTTCTCCGCCCAGGGGTCGGCCAGGTTGTGGTACCCGCGCTCCTCCCAGAAGCCGCGCCGGTCGGCCCGCATGTACTCGACCGCGCGGACCCACTTGGGGCCCTTCCAGGCGTACCGCCCGGGCACCACCAGCCGCACCGGGAAGCCGTGCTCCACGGTGAGCGGCTCGCCGTCGTGGTGGGTGGCGAAGACGGTGGAGGGGTCCGCGAAGTCGGCCAGGCTCAGGTTGGCGCTGTAGCCGTACTCGGCCCAGACCATCACGTGGGTGACGTGGTCGGCCGGAGGCACCAGGTCGAGCACGGTCGAGGCGGACACGCCGCACCACTCGTTGTCGAGCATCGAGAAGCGGGTGACGCAGTGGAAGTCTCCGCGCACCGTCACCCGGGGGAGGGACTGGAACTCCTCGAAGCCCCAACTGTGCTTCTCCGCCGAGGCGGTGGCCCCGAAGACCTGGAAGTCCCAGGTCATCGGCTTGAAGCGGGGGACCGGGCCGTAGTGCAGGACGGGCCAGCCGCGCTGGAGCCGTTGGCCCGGGGGGAGTCTCGGATCAGCCGGCGGATCTGCTTCGCGTTCTGACTGACCCATGGCTCCATGGTGACAGACCGCCGGACGGCCGCCGCGCCCGCCCCTCCGGACGGCTCTCGAAAACCATCAAATCGGATAGTTCGACACATCTGCCACTAAGCGTGAACTTACTGGAAATGCACGGCAAAAGGGTGTCACGATGCGGTCAGTCGTACAGCTGAACAGAGCAACAGGAGGGCACCGCCATGAAGGGCGACGCCGAGGTCATCGAGTTCCTCAACGAGCAGCTCACCGCTGAGCTGACCGCGATCAACCAGTACTTCCTGCACGCGAAGATGCAGGAGAACTTCGGCTGGACCAAGCTCGCGAAGTACACCCGGCACGAGTCCATCGACGAGATGAAGCACGCCGAGGTGCTGACCGACCGGATCCTCTTCCTGGACGGGCTGCCCAACTACCAGCGGCTCTTCCACGTCCGGATCGGCCAGACCATCAAGGAGATGTTCGAGGCCGACCGCCAGGTCGAGGTGGAGGCGATCGACCGCCTCAAGCGCGGCATCGTGGTCATGCGGGCGAAGAACGACGTGACCTCGGCCAACATCTTCGAGGCCATCCTCGCGGACGAGGAGCACCACATCGACTACCTGGACACCCAGCTGGAGCTCCTGGAGCGGCTCGGCGAGCCGCTCTACCTGGCCCAGCTGATCGAGCAGCCGGAGTCCTGAGGGGTCAGGCCGCGTGCGCCGCGGTCTCCGGCTCGGCCAGGCCGAGCTTGGCCGCCAGGCGCGCGGTGGGGCAGGGGCGGGCGCCGTGCTCGCCGAGCAGGGCCTGTATCCGTCGCACGCAGGACCCGCAGTCGGTGCCGGCCTTGCAGCCCTGGGCTATCTGGCGGGGCGTCTGGGCGCCCTCGTCGATCTGCTGCTTGACCTGCGCCTCGGTGACCGCATGACACATGCACACGTACATCGCGGTGACTCCAGGGACTAGGGCGGCCGATCAATGAGCTAAGGCTTACCTTACCCATAATTCCGGGCACGAAAAAGACCCCTCCGCTTCCGTAACCCGGAAAGCGGAGGGGTCTTCGTCACATCGGCCGGACCGAGGGCCTACTGGTTGCGGTACATCTCCGCGACCAGGAAGGCCAGGTCGAGCGACTGGCTGCGGTTCAGGCGCGGGTCGCAGGCCGTCTCGTAGCGCTGGTGCAGGTCGTCGACCAGCACCTCGTCGCCACCGCCGACGCACTCGGTGACGTCGTCACCGGTGAGCTCGACGTGGATGCCGCCCGGGTGGGTGCCCAGGGCGCGGTGCACCTCGAAGAAGCCCTTGACCTCGTCGAGCACGTCGTCGAAGCGGCGGGTCTTGTGGCCGCTGGAGGCCTCGAAGGTGTTGCCGTGCATCGGGTCGCAGATCCACACCGGCTGGGCGCCGGAGGCGGTGACCTTCTCGACCAGGGTGGGCAGGTGCTCGCGGACCTTGCCCGCGCCCATCCGGGTGATGAAGGTCAGGCGGCCGGGCTCGCGCTCCGGGTCGAGCCGCTCGATCAGGGTGAGCGCCTCGTCGACCGTGGTGGTCGGGCCGAGCTTCACGCCGATCGGGTTGCGGACCTTGGCGGCGAACTCGATGTGCGCGTGGTCCAGCTGACGGGTGCGCTCGCCGATCCAGACCATGTGGCCGGAGACGTCGTACAGGTCGCCGGTGCGCGAGTCGGTCCGGGTCATGGCCGTCTCGTAGTCGAGGATCAGCGCCTCGTGCGAGGAGTAGAACTCGACCGTCTTGAACTCCTCGGGGGCGACCCCGCAGGCGTTCATGAAGGCCAGCGCGTTGTCGATCTCGCGGGCCAGCTGCTCGTACCGCTGGCCGGCGGGCGAGTTGCGCACGAAGTCCTGGTTCCAGGCGTGCACCTGGCGCAGGTCGGCGTAGCCACCGGTGGTGAAGGCGCGGACCAGGTTCAGCGTCGCAGCGGAGGCGTTGTACATCCGCTTGAGCCGCTCCGGGTCCGGGATCCGGGACTCCGGGGTGAACTCGAAGCCGTTCACCGAGTCGCCGCGGTAGACCGGGAGGGTCACACCGTCGCGGGTCTCGGTCGACTTGGAGCGCGGCTTGGAGTACTGGCCGGCGATCCGGCCCACCTTCACGACCGGCACCGAGGCCGCGTACGTGAGCACGGCGGCCATCTGGAGCAGGGTCTTGAGCTTGTTGCGGATGTGGTCCGCCGAGACGCCGTCGAAGGCCTCGGCGCAGTCGCCGCCCTGGAGCAGGAACGCCTCACCACGTGCGACGGCAGCGAGCCGGGAACGCAGCTGGTCGCACTCGCCGGCGAAGACGAGGGGCGGATAGGACGCGAGGTCCGCAAGCACCTTGCGCAGAGCCTCTTGGTCCGGCCATTCAGGCTGCTGCGCCGCGGGCAGGGACTGCCAGGAGTGATGATTCGTCACGGTCACGAGGTCAAGGCTACGGGGTGTGACGTCCGAATCGTGACCACCGCCCGATGGGTGAGACACCGCGCGGACAAACGGGTGACCCGCTTCACTCCGCCGGGCGGGCCCGCTAGGCTCTGCCCCATGAACGCGCCGCACACCTTCTCCTGGTGGTGGGCCAACCCCATGGGTGGCCCACGGATCGCGCGTTCCTAGACGCTTGAGACGGCCGCCCCACGGGGCGGCCGTCGGCGTATCGGAGAGCAGGACGGCCTCCCGGAAGCGGAAAACCCAGACCCGCGAACGCTCCGGAAGGACCGATCCACCGTGACCAGCCTCACCTCGCTGACCGACCTGCTCGCCCGCCTCGCCGCGCCCGGCGCCCCGGCCCACGCCCTGCTGCACCGCCGCACCCCGCGGCACGCCGTGGACACCGTCGAGGTCCTGGTCGGCACGGTCGGCGCGTACGACACGCTGGCCGAGCTGCCCGTCCCGGACGGCGCGCCGCAGGGCGGGGCCCGGCACGACCTGCTCGCCCTGGTGCCGTACCGGCAGATCCGCGAGCGGGGCTTCGACGCCCACGACGACGGCACCCCGCTGCAGGCGCTGCGGATCGAGGAGCAGTACGCCTTCCCGCTGGCCGAGGTGCTGGCCGCGCTGCCGGAGCCGGTGATCGCGCTGGAGGGCGGCGGGTTCGACATCCCGGACGAGGAGTACGCCGGGATCGTCCGGCGGGTGATCGCGGACGAGATCGGCCGCGGCGAGGGCGCCAACTTCGTGATCCGGCGTGACTTCACGGCCCGCCTCGGCGAGTTCGGCCCGGCCACCCCGCTGGGGCTGTTCGGCCGGCTGCTGGAGCAGGAGCGCGGGGCGTACTGGACCTTCCTGGTGTACACCGGCGAGAGGTACCTGGTCGGGGCCTCGCCCGAGGTCCACGTCCGTCAGAGCGGCGGCACGGTGGTGATGAACCCGATCTCGGGCACCTACCGCTATCCGGCCGGAGGCCCTGACATCGACTCGCTGCTGGACTTCCTGCACGACCCCAAGGAGCTGGAGGAGCTCACCATGGTGGTCGACGAGGAGCTCAAGATGATGTGCACCGTCGGCGATCTCGGCGGCCAGGTGCTCGGCCCCCGGCTCAAGGAGATGGCCCACCTCGCGCACACCGAGTACGAGCTGCGCGGGCGCACCTCGCTGGACGTCCGGGAGGTGCTGAAGGTGACCATGTTCGCCGCCACCGTGACGGGCAGCCCGGTGCAGAACGCCACCCGGGTGATCAAGCGCTACGAGCGCACCGGGCGCGGCTACTACTCCGGCGCGCTGGCCCTGATCGGCCGCTCGGCCGGCGGCGGCCAGCAGCTGGACTCGCCGATCTGCATCCGCACCGTCGACATCGCCCCCGACGGCGCCCTGGTGGTGCGCGCCGGGGCGACCCTGGTGCGCCACTCCGACCCGGACTCCGAGGTGGCCGAGACGCACGCCAAGGCGGCCGGGGTGCTCACCGCGATCGGGGCCCGGCCGGCGCCGGCCGGGCGGACCGCCCGCCGGGGTGGGCCGGTGCTGGCGGACGACCACCGGGTGCAGACCTCGCTGGACTCCCGGCGGGCCAAGCTGGCGCCGTTCTGGCTGCGGATGCAGCAGCCGGCGGTCGTCACGGCCGAGCACGAGACCCTGGTGGTCGACGGCGAGGACACCTTCACCTCGATGCTGGCCCACCTGCTCCGCTCGCTCGGCCACCGGGTGCGGGTGCTGCGCTACGACACCCCCGGCCTGCGCGAACTGCTGACGGCCCATCAGGGCCCGCTGGTGCTCGGCCCCGGTCCGGGCGACCCGGCCGACCCCGCCGACGCCAAGATGGCGGTGCTGCGGCCGATCGTCGCGGACGCGCTGGCCGCCGCGCGCTCCGGTGCCCGGACGGCCCCGCTGCTCGCCGTCTGCCTCAGTCACCAGCTGGTCAGCGCGGAGTTCGGCCTGCCGCTGGCCCGCAAGGACGTTCCGTACCAGGGCGCCCAGGAGGGCGTGGACCTGTTCGGCACCCGGCACACCGTCGGCTTCTACAACACCTTCACCGCCCGCTGCACCGACGCCGACGCGGCCCGGCTGGCCGCCGAGGGCGTCGAGGTGGCCCGGGCGGACGGCTCCGAGGACGTCGTGGCGCTGCGCGGGCCGGGCTTCGCCACGCTCCAGTTCCACCCGGAGTCGGTGCTCACCCGGGACGGCGTCTCGCTGGTCGCCGAGCTGCTGCGGGCGGCGGTCGCGGTCTGAGGGGCCGGCCGAGGGGCCGGCCGGGGGCGGTCAGAGGGTGTCGTCCAGGCCCTGCTCGATGGCGTAGCGCACCAGCTCCACGCGGTTGTGGAGCTGGAGCTTGCCGAGGGTGTTCTGGACGTGGTTCTGCACCGTGCGGTGGGAGAGCACCAGGCGGTCGGCGATCTGGCGGTACGACAGGCCCTTGGCGACCAGGCGGAGCACCTCGGTCTCGCGCGCGGTCAGCTGCGGCGCGGCGGGGGAGGCGGGCGCGGCCGGTTCGGTGGCGAGGCGGCGGAACTCGCCGAGCACCAGACCGGCCAGGCCCGGGGTGAAGACCGGGTCGCCCTGGGCGGTGCGGCGGACGGCGTCGATCAGCTCGTCCCGGTGCGCGGACTTGACGAGGTACCCGGTGGCACCCGACTTCACCGCCTCCAGCACGTCCGCGTGCTCGCCGCTGGCGGAGAGCACCAGGACCCGGACGGTCGGGTCCTGGGTGACGACCTGTCGGCAGACCGCCACCCCGGGCAGCGTCGGCAGGTTCAGGTCCAGCACCACCACCTGCGGCAGGCTCGCCCGCGCCCGCCGGACCGCCTCCTCGCCGTCCCCGGCCGTCGCCACCACGTCGAACCCGGCCTCCGCGAGGTCCCGCGACACCGCCTCCCGCCACATCGGGTGGTCGTCGACGACCATGACGCGGACCTGAGCGTCCATCAGGGGGCTCCTCGGGGTGTGCAGGTGCTCGTACGTTCCCGGGGAGGTTAGCAACCGCTCCGCCCCGGTCCGGCGTCCCCCGGGCATGAGCGAGCTCGGAACGGACGGACGGGACGGCGACGGGGCCGCCGGGTGGGGCCGGGACGCCGGCCGGGGCGGCGGACGGTCGTGGGCCGGCGTCGCCGGGTGGCTGGTGCTCACGGTGCCGCTGGCCGCGGTGGTCTCCGTGCTGTGCGGCGCGCTGGTCCTCCCCCTCACCTGCTTCGGCGACACGGAGGCCCCGTGGCTGGCGATCTCCGGCCTGTTCTGGCTGGTCCTGGCCGGCGGGCCGGCCGTCCGCGGCCTGCGGTACCGGCGGGTGCCCTGGTGGACCCCGGCGGTCCTGGCCCTGCTGACGGTGCCGCTGTACCTCGCCGTGCTGGCCTCGGGCCCGCTGCCGAGCGACGACTGCTACGGGAACGTGTGGTGACGCGGCGTCAGCCGCGCGGCTGGCGGGGGACGCGGAGCTCGACCTCGACGCCCTCGCCCGGGGCGGAGTAGAGGTCGGCGGTGCCGCCCAGGTCGAGGAGGCGGCCCCGGATGGACTGGGAGACGCCGAGGCGTCCGGCGGCCTCGGCCTCGCCGAGCCGCTCGGGGGCGTAGCCGGGGCCGTCGTCGCGGATGGAGACGGTGACGGCCCCGGGTTCGTCCTCGACCAGGATCCAGGCGCGGGCGGCGGGGCCGGCGTGGCGGCGGACGTTGTCGACGGCGGCGCCGACCGCGGCGGTGAGCTCGGCGGCGGCCGGGGCGGGGAGCAGCACGGGGGTGGCGGGCGCGGAGAGGGTGACGCGGTCGTCGGCGTAGCGGGCCAGCAGGGCGCTGAGGTCCTCCTCCTCGGTGGAGGAGGCGACCGGCTGGTGGCCCGTCATCAGGGCGCGCAGGGCACGTTCCTGTTCCCCCGCCAGGCGGCCGAGCTCGTCGGCGTCACCCTCCCGCCGCTGGACCAGCGCCAGCACCTGGAGGACGCCGTCGTGGATGTCCCGGGAGAGCCGCTCGCGCTCGCGGGTGGCGGCCTCGACCTGGAGCGCCCGGGTGAGGGCGCTCTCGCCGGCCCGGGCGATCTCGATGACGTAGCCGATGGCGCAGCCGGCGACCATCAGCAGCACGATGTTGTGCAGGTTGTCGGGGGTGACGCCGCCGTGCCCGGCGATGTTGGCGATCCCGATGACCGCCCCCGCGAAGGCGGCCCAGCGCCAGCCGCCCTTGCCGGCGAAGCCGAGCACGGTGCCGGCCGCCCAGATGGTGGGCAGGGTGGGCGCCCCGGCGGTGATCCGCTCAGGCTTGTCGATGATGCCGCTCATCACGATGCCGGTCACGGCGAACGCCATGTCGGTGGCGAGCACGTACCAGGTGCAGCGCTGCGGCCCGGCGAAGGCCCGGGTGGAGGCGAGCGTCCAGAGGGTGAGCGCGCCGAGGTAGATCCAGCCGGAGACGGGGTGCAGGAAGTCCAGGTAGGAGCCGAAGAACCGGAGCACCGCGTAGGCGAGCGCGAGCACCCGGAAGGTGGAGATGGCGCGCCAGAGCGGCATCTCCACCGACATCCCGCCGGCCCCCAGGGGCCCGCCCCAGCCCGGTCGTTGAACGTCCATCAGACCCCCCGGGCCCCGACTACTCGGGCTTCTCGTCCTTCTCGGCCGCCTCGGCGGCGGCCAGCTCGGCGGCGGCCTTCTTCTCCGCCTCCTGCTGCGCCTTGACGGCCTTCTGCTCGGCCTTGCGCTCGGAGTCGGCGCGCTTCTTGTCCTCGGCGATCTGCCGCTTGGCGGCGGTCGCGTAGATGTCCACGTACTCCTGGCCGGACAGGCGCATGATCTCGTACATCACCTCGTCGGTGACCGAGCGCAGGATGAAGCGGTCGTTCTCCATGCCGTGGTAGCGGGAGAAGTCGAGCGGGCGGCCGATCCGGATGCCGGGGCGGATGCCGAAGTTGGGCTTGACCTGGCCGGGCGGCTGCACCTTCTCGGTGTCGATCATCGCGACCGGGATCACCGGGGCGCCGGTGGCCAGCGCGACGCGGGCCAGGCCGCCGACCTTGCCGCGGTAGAGCTTGCCGTCGGGGGAGCGGGTGCCCTCGGGGTAGACCCCGAACAGCTCGCCGCTCTCGATCACCGCGATGGCGCTGCGGATCGCGGCCTCACCCGCACCGCGCACGCCCGAGCGGTCCACCGGGAGCTGGCCGACACCCTTGAAGAACGCGGCGGTCAGCTTGCCCTTGAGGCCGGGGGTGTTGAAGTACTCCGCCTTGGCGATGAAGGTCACCCGACGCTTCATCAGGGCGGGGAGGAAGAACGAGTCCGAGAAGGAGAGGTGGTTGCTGGCGATGATCGCCGGGCCGTCCTCGGGGATGTTCTCGGCACCCTCGATCCAGGGCCGGAAGAAGATCCGCAGCAGCGGTGCGACGATCATCTTCATCAGTCGGTAGAACAACCGGGGCCTCCTGGAGTGCGGACCGCACGATCCTAATGCTTCCGGCCGGTCCGGTACGCACCGGCGGGTCTGTACGAGCCGTGTCCCAGCATGGGACGATTCGAGCGTCAGTTCCCTGGTGCGGCCGCCCGAAGCTCGTGGCCCGCCCGACTCGCCGAGGAGCCCGCCGATGCCGCTGATGCCCGGTGCCGAACCGTTCCACCGGGAGGGCGGGCCGGTCGGAGTGCTGTTCGTGCACGGCTTCACCGGCTCGCCGCAGTCGATGCGGCCCTGGGCCGAGGAGTTCGCCGCCGCCGGGTACACCGTCTCGCTCCCGCTGCTCCCCGGCCACGGCACCCGCTGGCAGGACATGCAGGTGACGCGCTGGGAGGACTGGTACGCCGAGGTGGACCGGGCCTTCCGGGAGCTGTCGGCGACCTGCGAGCGGGTCTTCGTCTGCGCGCTCTCGATGGGCGGTGCGCTGGCCCTGCGGCTGGCCGCCCGGCACGGTTCGGCGCTGGCCGGTCTGGTGCTCGTCAACCCGTCCGTGCGTTCCGACAACCCCGCAAGTGTGTTGTTGCCGGTGGTCCGTCACCTGGTGCCCAGCCTGCCGGGGGTGGCCGACGACATCGCCAAGCCGGGTGTGCACGAACTCGGTTACGACCGGACGCCGTTGCACGCGGCCTGGTCACTGGCCCGGCTCTGGAGGACGGTGCAGGCGGAGCTGCCGGACGTCCGCCAGCCGGTGCTGCTGCTGCACAGTCCGCAGGACCACGTGGTCTCCCCGGCCAACTCCGAGTTGGTGCTGGCCCGGATATCCTCGACCGATGTGACCGAGCTGCTCTGCGAGCGCAGCTACCACGTGGCCACGCTGGACCACGACGCCGGACTGATCGTCGAGTCGAGCCTCGACTTCGTCCGGCGGCTGACCCCGGCCGCCGTCGTGGAGGCGCGTGGCGTGGACGTGAGTGCCGAGGACCACCTGGGCTGAAGGGCCGGCAGTGCAGATGAACAACACCGCGGGCGACGACGAGGAACTGCCCCTGGACGGCAAGGCGAAGCCCGAGCCGTCGGGCGGGTCCGACGTGCCCGCGCGCCGTCCGCTCGGCGGCAGCCAGGCCGAGCAGGACGCGATCTTCGCGGCACTGGTGGCCCAGTTCGACGATCCGGTCGACCTGACCGACCCGGACTGGCCCGAGATCGAGAACGTCCGGGCCAAGGAGACCAAGGCCCGCGAGGCCCGGCAGGACCTGCCCGGCGGCGCCGACGGGCTGGACGAGTTCGCCCCGCAGCCGCGCCGCCGCCCGGAGGCGCCCGGCCCCCGCGACTACGTGGCCGCGGAGGACCCGGACGAGGGCCACTTCGTGCCGCCGGAGCCGCCGCCGCTGCCCTCCCTGGACACCACCGCCCGGTTCGCCTGGCTCGCGGTGCTCGGCGGGCCGGCCCTGCTCCTGTTCGACGTGCTGGTCTGGCGCGAGGTCTCCGGCTGGCCGGCCTGGGTGGGCGTCAGCGCCTTCCTGGGCGGCTTCGCCACCCTGGTGATCCGGATGAAGGACCGCGACGAGGACGAGCCGGAGGACCCGCACGGCGGTGCGGTGGTCTGAGCCGTGACGGCATCGGAATCGAAGGTGGGGGTCGGAACGCCGCGCGGGGGCGCATACTGGCGAAGATGACGAAATCAGGAGCAGGACGCCGCGCACTGCCCACCAGTCCCTTCAAGGCGCAACCGCAGCCCGAAGCCAAGGAGTTCACGGTGGGGGAGCGGGTGTCGCACGACCAGTACGGCCTGGGCCGGGTGATCGCCCTGGAGGACGGCCCCGACCGTGCCGTCCTGGTCGACTGCGGCTCGCAGCGCGTACGGGTCTGCGCCCCGTACACCCGTCTGTTCAACCTCTGACGGCGGGCACCCGTACGGCGGCGAGCAGCGGCAGGTGGTCGGTGGCGGCCACCAGGTCGGCCCGGGTGACGCCCGGCAGGCCGTGCGGCACGCCGCAGGCCAGTACCTCCACGCCCGGAGTCGCGAAGAGCGCGTCGATCCGCTGGTGCGGATCGGAGGGGACGGAGGTGTTGGTGCCGCCCCACGGAGCCGTGGCGTGGCCGTCCTGGTAGCGCTCGGCCATCCGGCGCCAGCCGGGCCCGTCCGGGTGCTCGTTGAAGTCCCCGGCCACGAAGCCCTCCTCGCCCGGCCCGAACTGCTCGGGCAGCAGGGCGAACTGCCGCAGCCGCTCGTCCGGGTCCAGGCTCAGGTGGCAGCTGGTCACGGTGAACGGGGCCGAGCCGCCGATCCGCACCCGGGCGGTGGCGAAGCCGCGCGCGTGCAGGCCCCTGGTCTTCGGCAGCAGCCGGTCCCGGACCTCCAGCACGTCCACCGAGAGCCGCCCGAGCAGCAGCGGCCCGGCGGCGATCCGGCCGCCGCCGGAGAGGATCACCAGCCCGCTGCGGGCGGCCAGACAGGCCGCCTGCCCCTCGGGGCGCCAGTACCGCGGTGACTCCTGGACGCAGACCACGTCCGGCGCGCAGGCCCGGACCACCCGCACCAGCGCGTCCCGGTCGTCGCGCAGGGAGCGCACGTTGTAGCTCAACACCCGGACCGTGCGGGACCCGTCGGCCCCGGTCCCGGACTCCGGCAGCGGAGGCAGCTGGTTCGGTCGGCTCACCCGGCCGATGCTACCGAGACGAGCCCCCGCAGGGGCCGTACTCCTGACTCTCGACGCGCGCCGTGTAGTCGTTGCCCACCTTGACGTAGAGGGCGGCCTCCCCGGCCGCGTAGTCCCGGGCGAAGTCGGCGGTCCACGGGAAGAACCCCTCGAAGGAGACCCGGTAGCACCAGCCCGGGTCCACCCGGAGGGTGTCCCAGTCCTGTCCCGCCGGGGTCTGCCGGCCCGGCGGGACGGTCGTCCAGCGCTGCTCGGACTCGGCCGAGGCGCAGCCGGGCCGACGGAGCGTCAGGTCGCCGGTGGACTGGCCGCCCGCGCAGTAGTTGCGCCCGGCGGTGAGCGGGCGGTCCGCGGCGTTGACGGTCTCCGAGCAGACGCCGGTGCAGCCGCCGCCGGGCAGCGGCACCGCGACGGCGCCCGCCAGGGCGAGCGCCAGCACGGCGGCGACCGTCAGTGCTCGGTGCATCGGCGCTCCCGTCCCGGCGTCACGTGGCTCCGCCAGCATAGGAGCCGCCGCGCACGCTCGGTGCCGGGCGGAGTGCCGGTCAGAAGGCCGGGCGCTCCCGGGTGTCCAGGTCGGCCCGGCCGGCCATCGCGGAGGAGGCCTCCGCGTGGAAGCGGCGCGGGATCCGGCCGGCCCGGTGGGCCAGGCGGCCGGCCTCGGCCGCGTGCCGCATGGCCTCGGCCATCAGCACCGGCTGCTGGGCCCGGGTGACGGCGGAGGCCAGCATCACGGCGGCGCAGCCGAGCTCCATCGCGAGCGCCACGTCGGAGGCGGTGCCCGCGCCCGCGTCCAGGATCACCGGGACGCCGGCGCTCTCCACGATCAGCTGGAAGTTGTGCGGGTTGCGGATGCCCAGGCCCGAACCGATCGGGGAGCCGAGCGGCATCACGGCCGCGCAGCCGACGTCCTCCAGCTTGCGGGCCAGCACCGGGTCGTCGTTGGTGTAGGGCAGCACGGTGAAGCCGTCGTCCACCAGGGTCTCGGCCGCGTCCAGGAGTTCGACCGGGTCGGGCAGCAGGGTGCGCTCGTCGGCGATCACCTCCAGCTTCACCCAGTCGGTGCCGAGCGCCTCGCGGGCCAGCCGGGCGGTGAGCACGGCCTCCCCGGCGGTGTAGCAGCCGGCCGTGTTCGGCAGCACCTGGATGTTGTTGCGGGTCAGCACGTCCAGCACCGAGCCCTGGGTGCCCGGATCGACCCGGCGCATCGCCACGGTGGTGAGCTGGGTGCCGGAGGCCAGCAGGGCCTGCTCCAGCACCTCCAGGCTGGGGGCGCCGCCGGTGCCCATGATCAGGCGGGAGTCGAACGCCGTTCCGGCGATGACGAGTTGGTCGTCGGCCATGGTCAGCCTCCCTGCACGGCGGTGAGGATCTCCACCCGGTCACCCGGGCTGAGCACGGTCACGTTCCACGAACTGCGCGGCACCACGGCCTCGTTGACGGCGGCGGCCACCCCGCTGGGGGAGGCGCTGAGCTGGCCGACCACGGTGTCCAGGGTGGTGGCGGCGGGCACCTCGCGCGGGGTGCCGTTGACGGTGAGGGGGATCGGGCTCGGCTGGTTCATGCGGCGGCCTTCGGGGCGAAGCGGCTGGGGGAGAAGGGGGCGGCCAGCGCGGGCACCGCGCCGGTGGCCAGGTAGTCGGCGGTCAGGTCGGCGGTGACCGGGGTGAGCAGCACCCCGTTGCGGTAGTGGCCGGTGGCGGCGACCAGGCCCGGCAGGGCGGTCGGGCCGAGCAGCGGGGCGTTGTCCGGCGAGCCGGGGCGCAGCCCCGCGCCGGTCTCCACCAACGGGAGCTCGGTCAGACCGGGCACCAACTCGTGGGCGTCGCGCAGCAGTTCGTAGACCCCGCCGGCGGTGACGGTGGTGTCGTAGCCCTGCTCCTCGCTGGTCGCGCCGATCACCAGCTCGCCGTCCGCGCGCGGCACCAGGTAGATGTGCTGCCCGCGCACCACGGCCCGGACGTTGCGGGACAGGAACGGCGCGTACGCGGAGGGCACCCGCAGGCGCAGCACCTGCCCCTTCACCGGCCGCACCGGCGGCAGCACGCCGTCCGGCAGGCCGGGCAGGCGGTGGCTCTGCGGCCCGGCGGCGATCACCACCTGGGCCGCCGCCACCTCCTCGCCGGAGCTGAGGCGGGCACCGGTGGCCCGCCCGTCCGCGACGACCAGCTCCACGGCGGCGGAGCGGGTGAGGGTGACGTTGGAGCGTTCGCAGGCCAGCACCAGGGCGGCGGCCAGCCGTCGGCCGTCCACCTGGTGGTCGCCGGTCACGTGCAGGCCGCCGCGGACCCCGGGGGCCAGCATCGGTTCGAGCTTGCGGGCCTCGCGGCCGGTCAGCCAGTGCGACTCCAGGCCGAGGCGCTGCTGGAAGGCGTGCAGCTCGCGCAGCTCCTCCCGGTCGTCGGAGTCGAGCGCCACCGCGAGGGTGCCGGTGCGGCGGTAGCCGGTCTCCAGGTCGGTGAGGTCGGTGAGCTCGGCGACGAAGTCCGCGTAGCGGTCGTTGGACGCCATCCCGAGGCGCAGCAGCGGCTCCTCGCCGTACTGCAGCTCGGTGACGGGGGCCAGCATGCCCGCCGCGACCTGGGCCGCGCCCCGGCCGGGCTCGGGGTCCACCACGGTGACGGCGAGCCCGCGCTGGGCGGTCCGCCAGGCGACCGCGAGGCCGATGATGCCGCCGCCGATCACCAGGACGTCGGTCTCGGTGCGTGTCAAAGCCGTGCACTCCCTTCGCCGGAATGACCCGGATCAGGTTCGGACGGTCGCGGGCCGCCTCAGCCCGCCTCTCAGCCCGGTGCACCGGGCTCCCGTGGATACCGCCCCACCATATCCCCGCCCGGGGCACCCGCCGAAGGGCGAGTTCACGGAGTGAGAGCGCGTGCGGCGGGCGTCAGGCCTCGGCGGCGAGGAGGGCCGGGAGGAGGCCGGGGAAGCGGGACTCCAGATCCTCGGTGCGCAGCACGTTGAGCTTGGTGGTGCCCGCGTAGGTCTGCCGGATCAGGCCGGCCTCGCGCAGGACGTTGAAGTGGTGGGTGAGGGTGGAGCGGGAGACCGTGGCGTCGAAGGTGCCGCAGCTCATGCCGTCGGCCGCCTCGGACAGCTGGGTGACGATCCGCCGCCTGACCGGGTCGACCAGGGCGTCCAAGACCTGCTGCAGCGTCAGGTCGGCCGGATCGGGGTGCTCCAGGGTGCGGACCACGGTGACTCCTCGGGGTGGGCGGGTAGGTCCCATCGTACGGCCGTCGCCGGTGAAGTTCGATGCACGTCAAAGTTTGACGTGCATCGAACTTCGTGGTGAGGTCGTCCCGGTCAGTGGATCCGGCAGAAGGAGAGGCCACCCCATGGCACGACACGTCCAGTTCGACGAGATCGGCGGCCCCGAGGTCCTGACGGTGCGTCAGGTGGAGGTCCGCGCCCCCGGGCCCGGTGAGGCGCTGATCCGGGTGGAGGCGATCGGGCTCAACCGGGCCGAGGTGATGTTCCGTTCGGGCGGGTACTTCCTGCAGCCGACCTTCCCCTCCGGCCTCGGGGCCGAGGCGGCCGGCGTGGTCGAGGAGCTCGGCCCGGACGTCACCGGCTTCGCCCCGGGCGACCGGGTCGGCGTCGTCCCGGCCTTCCCGCAGAACGTGTACGGCACCTACGGCGACCGCGTGATCGTCCCGGCCCACGCCCTGGTGCCCGCCCCGGCCGGGCTCGACCCGGTGAGCGGTGCGGCGGTCTGGATGGCGTACCTGACGGCGTACGGCGCCCTGGCGGAGGACTCCCCGGTGCGGCCCGGCGACCACGTGCTGATCACCGCCGCCTCCAGCAGCGTCGGGTTGGCCGCGATCCAGACGGCCCGTCACCTCGGCGCGGTGCCGATCGCCACCACCCGGGGCGAGGCCAAGCGCAAGGCTCTGCTGGACGCCGGTGCGGAGCAGGTGATCGTCACCGACGAGGAGGACCTCCCCGCCCGGGTCGCCGAGATCACCGGCGGCCGGGGCGTCCGGCTGGCCTTCGACCCCGTCGCCGGCCCCGGCGTGAACACCCTCGCCCGGGCCATCGCCCCCGGCGGGCGGCTGGTGGTCTACGGCCGGCTCGACCCGCGGCCCACCCCGCTGCCCAACGCCGACGAGTACCCGGCCCTCAGCACCCGCACCTACACCCTCTTCGAGGTCACCTCCGACCCGGAGCGGCTGCGGCGCGGCGTCGCCTTCGTCACGGCGGGCCTGCGCAGTGGCTCGCTCGCACCGGTGGTGGACCGCACCTTCGACCTGGCGGACATCGCGGAGGCCCACCGGTACATGGAGGCCAACACCCACATCGGCAAGATCGTCGTCACCGTGGAGGCCTAGCAGCGCCCCACAGGGGCGCGAGGAACCGCGCGAGTCCGGAAGGCGGCCCACCGTGAGATCGGGGCAGGCGGGCCAGTTGCACGTGGTGCCGTTCCCCCGCGCGCAGTTCCCCGCGCCCCCGGGGTGACCATAGGGTGACCGGTGTGGCAGAGCTGACGGGTAGTGGGCGGGCGGTCGTGGTCGGGAGCGGCATGGCGGGGGCGCAGTGCGCGCTCGCGTTGCGGGCCGGGGGCTGGGACGGGCCGGTGACGCTGCTCGGGGCGGAGCCGCACGCGCCGTACGACCGCCCGCCGCTCTCCAAGGACGTACTGCTCGGCCGGACCGACTCGACCACCCTGGACGTCGACTGGTCCGGCGTGGAGCTGCTCCCCGGCCACCGGGCCACCGGCCTCACCCCCGGCACGCTGCACACCGACCGGGGCGAACTCGGCTACGACGCCCTGGTGCTGGCCACCGGCGCCAAGCCGGTGACCCTCCCCGGGGCCCGGACGCTGCGCACCGTCGAGGACGCCCACGCGCTGCGCGAGCGCCTGCGCCCGGGCCTGCGCCTGGTGCTGGTCGGCGCGGGCTGGATCGGTGCCGAGACGGCGACGGTGGCGCGGCAGCTCGGCTGCGAGGTGACGGTGGTGGAGGCCGCCGCCGCGCCGGTGGCGGGGGCGCTGCCCGCGGAGATCGGCGCGCTGATGGCCCGTTGGTACGCGGAGGCGGGGGTGGAGCTGCGCTGCGGGGTGGGCGTCGCGGCGGTGGAGCCTGGCGCGGTGCTGCTCGCGGACGGCACCGAACTGGCGGCCGACGAGGTGGTGGTGGGCATCGGCGCCCGCCCGGCCACCGGCTGGCTGGCCGGGACGGGGGTCGAACTCGACCGCACCGGGGCCGTCCTGACGGACGATCGGCTGCGCACCTCGCTGCCCGGGGTGTGGGCGGCGGGGGACTGCGTCTCCTACCCCTCGGCCCGGCTCGGCGCCCGGCTGAACACCCAGCACTGGGACCACGCCCTGCAGTCCGGCCGGGCGGTGGCCGCCGCGCTGCTCGGGGCGGACGCGCCGTACGACCCGGTGCCGTACTTCTGGTCGGAGCAGTTCGGCCGGATGGTGCAGTACGCCGGCCGGCACGGCGCGGGCGACCAGCTGCTGTGGCGCGGCTCGCCGGAGGAGGCCGGCTGGACGGTGCTCTGGCTGGACGCGGCGGGGCGGTTGACCGGGCTGCTCGCGGTGGACCGGCCGCGGGACACCGGGCAGGCGAAGAAGCTGATCGAGCGCGGGGCGGTGCTGGACCCGGCACTGGCCGCCGACCCGGCCGTCCAGCTGAAGGCCGCACTGGGTTAGGGCGCGCGGGCCCGAGGTGGCAGTCTTGGTGCCGTGAGTGAGAACGAGTCCAAGATCGAATCCCTGGTCCGCGAGTGGACCTACCTGCCCGACATCAGCGAGCGCTGGGGCGTGCAGGTCACCGAGGTCCGCGACATGGTGCGGTCCGGCAAGCTGATCGCGGTGCGCCGCGGCCCGAACCGGTCGCTCCAGGTGCCCGCCGCGTTCATCGTGGACGACGGTCTGGTGAAGCACCTGTCCGGCACGCTGACGCTGCTGCGGGACGCCAAGTTCACCGACGAGGAGATCCTCGAGTGGCTGTTCACCGAGCAGCCCTCGCTGCCGGGCAGCCCGATCGAGGCCCTGGTGGAGAACCGCGGCACCGAGGTCAAGCGCCGCGCCCAGGCGGAGCTGATCTGATGGACCGCCGTCAGCAGCTGGCCGACGCGCGGCTCTACCTGTGCACGGACGCCCGCCGCGAGCAGGGGGACCTCCCGGAGTTCCTCGACGCGGTGCTGGCCAACGGCGTGGACATCGTGCAGCTGCGGGACAAGGGGCTGGAGGCGAAGCAGGAGCTCGAGTTCCTGGAGGTCTTCGCCGACGCCGCCCGCCGCCACGGCAAGCTGTTCGCGGTGAACGACCGGGCCGACGTCGCGCACGCCGCCCGCCCGGACGTGCTGCACCTGGGCCAGGACGACCTGCCCGTGCCGGCCGCCCGGGCGATCCTCGGCGAGGACGTGCTCTTCGGCCGCTCCTGCCACGCCGAGTCCGAGGTGGACGCGGCGATCGCCGAGCCCGGGGTGGACTACTTCTGCACCGGCCCGGTCTGGCCGACCCCGACCAAGCCCGGCCGGTACGCCCCCGGCCTGGGCCTGGTCTCGTACGCCGCCAAGGCGGTGACGGGCCGTCCGTGGTTCGCCATCGGCGGCATCGACCTGTCCAACCTGGACCAGGTACTGGAGGCCGGGGCCACCCGGATCGTGGTGGTGCGCGCCATCACCGCGGCCGAGGACCCGGGCGCCGCGGCGGCCGAACTGGCCCGCCGCGTCCGGCAGTAGCCCCTGCGCCACCCCCGACCGGCCGTCCGCAGTCCGCTGCGGGCGGCCGGTCGCGTGCGTGAACGGGTGTGACGCACGCGGCAGTTCGGGAGTGCCGGAACCGCTGGTGTTCTTTGTGCGTATTTGTCACCGTAGACGAACGGAACGGTGGCAAGGGGAGCGTGACGATGACGGGTACGGGCGGGCGTGGCATACGGACCGCGGCGGCGACGGCGGTCGCCGCCGCCCTGGTGGTGGTCGCCGGTGTGGTCGCGGACCAGGCGCTCGGCAGCAAGGGCGCGCCCGCGGCGGCGCCGAGCCCGTCCGCGAGCCCGGTCGCGACGGTGGACCAGTCGATCGTGCACGCCTCCGAGGACCAGGGGAAGACCGTCAACCTCACCATCGACGACGGCCCCGACCCGGTCTGGACCCCGAAGATCCTCGGCCTGCTCCAAGAGCACCACGCCAAGGCCGTCTTCTGCATGGTCGGCCCCAACGCCAAGGCCCACCCCGAGGTGGTCAAGCAGGTGGCGGCGGCCGGGTACCGGCTCTGCGACCACTCGGTGCACCACGACACCACGATGGACAAGAAGCCCGTCGCCTACCAGGAGAGCGAGATCCTGGACGCCCAGCGGATGATCGAGCAGGCCGCCGGGGACGGCGCCAAGGTCGAGTACTACCGCGCCCCGGGCGGCGCCTTCACCCCCGAGAGCCGCAAGATCGCCGCCGAGCACGGCATGCGGCCGCTCGGCTGGAACGTCGACCCGGACGACTGGAAGCGCCCCGGCGTGGACGCCATCGTCACCGCCGTCCAGAACGGCCTGGCCAAGGGCACCGGCCCGACCGTGCTCTTCCACGACGGCGGCGGCGACCGCTCGCAGACCTACCAGGCGCTGGAGCGGCTGCTGCCCTGGTTCGAGCAGCAGGGCTACACGTACAGCTACCCGCAGCGCTAGCGGGGCCGGCCGGCGGCCCGTCAGTACTTGCGGACGGTCGCCGCCTCGGCCAGCGCGAGCAGCGCCGCGCGGGCCGGGCCGGCCGCCAGCGGGGCCGCGTCCAGGGCGGCCAGCGACTGGGCCATCAGCTCGTCGATCCGGTGCTCCACCAGTTCGGCCGCTCCGCTGCGCTCCACCAGGCCGCGCAGCACCGGGACCTCCTCGGCCGTCAGGTCCGGGGCGCCGAGCCGCTCGTCCAGGTGCCGGGCGTCGGCGGAGGAGAGGCCGCGCATCGCGTGCGCGACCAGCAGGGTCCGCTTGCCCTCGCGCAGGTCGTCCCCGGCCGGCTTGCCGGTGACCGCGGGATCGCCGAAGACCCCGAGCAGGTCGTCCCGGAGTTGGAAGGCCTCGCCCAGCGGCAGTCCGAAGTCCGAGTAGGCGGAGACCAGTTCGGGCCCGGCCCCGGCCAGCAGCGCGCCGACCTGGAGCGGCCGCTCGATGGTGTACTTCGCCGACTTGTAGTGCAGCACCGTCTGCGCGCGCTCCAGCGCCTGCTCGTCGGCAGAGTCCCCGGCCACCGGCTCCAGCACGTCCAGGTACTGGCCGACCATCACCTCGGTGCGCATCAGGTCGAAGGCGGGCTTGGCCGCCAGCACCCGCTCGGCCGGAAGGCCGGAGCGCAGGAAGAGCTCGTCGCACCAGATCAGCAGCAGGTCGCCGAGCAGCACCGCCGCCGAGGCCCCGTACTGCTCCCGGTCCCCGCGCCAGCCGCTGGCCCGGTGCAGCGCCTCGAAGCGCCGGTGGATCGAGGGCAGCCCGCGCCGGGTGTCGCTGCGGTCCATCAGGTCGTCGTGCACCAGGGCACTCGCCTGGAGCAGCTCCAGCGCCGCCGCCGCCCGGGCGATCGCCTCGCCCTCCGCCGCGCCGCCGGCCCCGCGCCAGCCCCAGTAGCAGAACGCCGGGCGCAGCCGCTTGCCGCCGTCCAGCAGGAACTCCCGCAGTGCGTCGGCGACCGGGCCCAGCTGGGCCGAGACGGTGCCGAGCAGCTCGGCCTGCTCGGTCATGAAGACCGCGAGCGCCGCGTTGACTCGCTCGCGGACGGACTCGGTCTCCAGGGGGCTGACCGGCCGGGCGGTGGGCGTGGGCACGATGGAACTCCGGATCACTCGGTTGACGATCAGCCTAACCGGGCGGCCGTCGACAGCCGTGCCGGGCCCGTCCGCCGAACGTGCGCGCGGCACCCCTCGAACCCGTGCTCGGAGCCGCCGTCGAACGGCCGAACGACCCGTCCACCGGGCGGATGAAGCGCGTCTCAGCAGGTGGACGACGTTTGCGGGGCCGTTCGCGCGGAGGGCTAATCTGCCAGCATGGCTCTCGGCATCCCGTCCACCCGTACCGACCGGGCAGAGACCGTCCGCGACCTCTTGGCGGCCGGCGACCGGTCCTTCTCCTTCGAGTTCATGCCGCCCCGCACCGAGGCCGGCGAGTCCAAGTTGTGGGACGCGATCCGCCGGGTCGAGGCCCTCGACCCCAACTTCGTCTGCATGACGTACGGCGCCGGAGGCTCCTCCCGCGGACGGACCGTCAACCTGGTCGGCCGGATCGCCACCGAGACCACCCTGACGCCCGTCGCCCACCTGACCGCGGTGGACCACTCGATCGCCGAGCTGCGCAACATCATCGGCCAGTACGCCGACCAGGGCGTCCGCAACGTGCTCGCGGTCCGGGGCGACCCGCCCGGCGACCCCGAGGGCGAGTGGGTCCGCCACCCGCAGGGCGTCGAGTACGCCTACCAGCTGGTCGAGCTGATCAAGGGCATCGGGGACTTCTGCGTCGGCGTGGCCGCCTTCCCCAACATGCACCCGCGCTCGGAGAACTGGGACGAGGACATCCGTCACTTCGTGGCCAAGTGCCGCGCCGGTGCCGACTACGCGATCACCCAGATGTTCTTCGAGGTGGAGGACTACCTGCGGCTCCGCGACCGGGTCGAGGCGGCGGGCTGCACGACGCCGATCATCCCGGAGATCATGCCGGTCACCAACATCCGCCAGCTCACCCGCTTCCCGCAGCTCTCCGGGTCGGACTTCCCGCCGGGCCTCAAGGACCGCTTCCTGGCCGTCGCCGACGACCCGGAGGCGGTGCGGGCGGTCGGCCTCGACCACGCCACCGCGATGGCCGAGCGGCTGCTCGCCGAGGGGGCGCCGGGGCTGCACTTCATCACGCTGAACCACTCGACCTCGACGCTGGAGATCTACCAGAACCTCGGCCTGCACCAGCGCTGAGGTGTCGCCTGCCCGGCAGGCGGTTTCAGCAGGGGCGCGAGGAACTGCGCGCAGCGGAAGGCGGACAGCTGGCTTCCGGGCACGAGGGTCATTCGGCGGTGGGCCGGGCTCTCGGTCCGTGTCGTAGTGCCGGCGAGCGGTCCAGCGGGTCATTCGGCGGTGGGCCGGGCTCTCGGTCCTGTGGGCGTTGCGCCGTAGGCGGTCCGGAGGGTCGTCCGTGGGTGGGGCGAGCCTGTACAGTCGCCGGGACGCGGGGGCGGTGGCTGGGCCGGTGACTTGGAGGAACGCGGTATGGGCGTCGGGTACCTCGTGCTGTACGCCGCGCTCGCGGCGGTCGCGCTCTGGCTGTTCGCCGAGCTGCTGCTGCAGAGTCGTTCCCCGCTGCACTGGCGCGCCGTCGCGCTGGGCGGCTTCCTGCTGGTCGCCGTCGGGATGGTGCTCTCCTCCGTCCCGGTGATCGGCGCCGGCGCGGCCGGCTTCGCGGCCGGTCAGGTGATGGTCACCCTCTCGGTGAAGCGCGGCTACACCTCGGGCTGGTCACTGCGCAAGGCCGACGGTGAGCTGCCCGGTGCCCTCGCCAAGGTGCCGCTGCTGAGCGCCGCCATCGGGGGCGAGGACCCGGCCGCCGAGGCCGCCGCCGTGGTGCAGGTCGGCGAGGTCGGCCCGATCGAGGAGCCCGCCGCCGTACCCGCTGCCGCGCCGTACGAGTTCGAGCAGGTGGCCTTCGAGCCGGCCGCCTTCGAGGCCCCTGCCTACGAGGCCGCCGCCTACGAGCAGGCCGTGTACCAGCCGGAGCCGCTCACCGAGGACAGCGTCTACGCCGGTGCGTACTACCAGCCGCAGCCCGAGCCGCAGTACTACGCCGCCACCGACGAGTTCGGCTACCAGCAGCAGCAGCAGCAGCAGCAACAGCAGCAGCCGGTGCCGGGCTACGAGCAGCAGTACCAGCAGCAGTACCAGGACCCGTACGCCCAGACCGGCTACTACGAGCAGGGCTGGCAGCAGCAGGACTGGCAGCAGCAGCCGGTGATCCCGCAGCAGTCCGGCCCGGCCGGCCACGACCAGCAGCAGAACTGGAACTACCAGCAGCAGTCCTGACGCGCCGTCAGCGGCTCAGGACTGGTAGCCCTCCACCTCGGCGGCCGGCCGCAGCTTCGCCCCGCCCGGGTCCTCGCCGAACTCCGCCCGGGCCCGCCGCTGCCGCAGCAGGTCCCAGCACTGGTCGAGCTTGACCTCCAGGGCGGCCAGCTCGGCCCGGGCCGCCTCCTGGTCCGCGCCGCCGGAGGCGATCCGCGCGCGGAGCTGCTTCTCGGCCTCCACCATCGAGCCGATCGAGCCGAGGATCTCGGCGTTCTCCTTGCCGCTCATGGGTGTCTCCTGTGAACGAGTGGGGTTCCGGACCCGCTCCATCCTGCCCCACCGGGCCGCGCCCACAAGCCGGGAACACCCGGAGGGCGGCGCTGGTTGGAGGGGGCGGAACGAGGGCCTGACCGAGGAAGGAGCCCCCGCAGTGAGCTACCAGGAGTACCAGCGCGCCAACCTGTTCTTCGACTCGAAGGACTACAGCGGCGCGGCCGCGATCCTCGCCCCGATCGTCGAGGCGGACCCGGCCAACCGGGCGGCCGTCGAGCTGCTCGGCCGGTCCTACTTCCACAGCGCCCAACTGGGCCGGGCCGAGGCCGCGTTCCGCCGTCTGGTCGAGCTCGACCCGGCGAACGGCTGGGCCTACGAGGCGCTCGGCCGCACCCTGCACCGGCAGGGTCGCCCGGAGGAGGCGGCCGGGTTCCGCCGTCTCGCCGAGGCGATGGGGACGGACCAGGAGGCGAGCGCCGTCTACGAGGTGAGGGCCGCCAACCTGGCCGACTAGGCCGTCGCGGTGCCGTCAGGTGGGCCGTCGCACTCCGTGGGGTGCGGCGGCCCGCCTGGCGTTCCGTCAGGCCGGGCCGACCAACCCGGCCACGATCGAGGCCGACATCCCGGTGCGCGCCAGTCCGCCGCCCGGGTGGGAGGCGGAGCCGATCCGGTACAGGTTGGGGTACCCGGTCGCGTTCGGCGGGCCGAGGAGGGCTCCGCCCGTCCCGGCCAGCGAGGGCAGCGGCTGCGCGGCCGAGGGCGCCGGGACGTGCAGGTGCGCCAGCCGCTCGCGGAGGTCGAGACCGGCCGAGGCGAGGTGCTCCAGCAGGTGGTCGGCGTAGTCCGCGGGGACGGCGGTGCCCGGCGGCACGGTGACGGTGAGGGTGACGGCCTCGTGGCCCTCGGGGGCGCCGTCGCCCGGGCGGTGCACCTGGACGGTGGGGAAGCGCGGGTACTCGTCCCGGTCGAACAGCGCGGCCAGCTCGGCGGCGGTGTCCCGGGCGTGCACCACGGTGCGGACGACCGTGCCGGCCGGGCGCTCGCCGCGCAGCGACAGCAGCACCGACAGCCGGGACCGTCCGAGGCGGGCCCCGGTGCGGTCGGCCGAGGTCAGCACCACGTCGGCCTCGAAGCGGCGTGCCCCGGCGGCCACCCCGGTCACCCGGCCGTCCTGGTGCAGCACCTCGTCGACCTCGGTGTCGAAGTGGAACTCCACCTTGCGCTGCTCGCACCGCCGGTACACCGCCGTGGCCAGCTCCCGCATCCCGCCGCCCACGGACCAGACCCCGAAGGACTGCTCCATGTACGCCAGCACCGCCGCCCCGGCCGGAGCGGTGCGCGGGTCCAGGCCGTACCGGAGCGCGTACTCGTACAGCAGCGCCGTCGGCCCGGCCCCGCCGCCGAGCTCCTCGGCGGCCACGGCGGCCAGGGTGTGCGGGCGCTCGCGGCGCAGCCGGGCCAGGCCGCGGCGGGGCGGTGCGGGGTAGGGGTCGGTGTGCAGCGGGGCGGGGTCGGCGGGCAGCGGCTCCTCGAGCAGGGGGCGGCGGGTGGCCTCCCAGACGGTGCGGGCGCGGTTGGTGACCTCGCCCCAGCGGGCTCCGGTGCCGGGGCCGAAGGCGGTGTCCAGGGCCTCGGCCACCCGGCCGCGGGAGGCGTTGGAGAGCACCAGCTCGGTGCCGTCGGGGAACAGGTGCCGGCTCTCCGGGTCGACCGGGGCCAGCCGCACCAGCTGCTCCAGCGGCTCCCGGCCGCTCTTCAGCGCGAGGTCGCGGTACACGGCGGGCAGCGCGAGCAGGGTCGGCCCGGTGTCGAAGGCGAAGCCGTCGTGCTCGTACCGGCCGAGCTCCCCGCCGTACGTCGGCCCGGCCTCACAGACCGTCACCCGATGCCCCAGCGTGCCCAGCCGCGCCGCCGCGGCCAGTCCGCTCATCCCCGCGCCGACGATCACGATCCGTGCCATGCGGACGATCCTAGACAGCGTCGCCCGCCCGCTCCGAACGGCGCCCTGGCCTGACGCTCCGTCAGCCCGCCGCCTAGGGTGGGCCGGGTGAACGAGGAGATCGTGCTGGCGGAGCGGTTCGAGGCCGAGCGGCCCGCGCTCCGGGCGGTGGCGTACCGGATGCTGGGGTCGCTGGCCGAGGCGGAGGACGCGGTGCAGGAGGCCTGGCTGCGCCTGAGCCGCGCGGACGTGCGCGAGGTGCGCAACCTCGGGGCATGGCTGACCACCGTGGTCGGCCGGGTCTGCCTGGACCAGCTGCGCTCGCGCAAGGCCCGGCCGGAGGACGCCACCGACTTCCAGCTGCCGGACCCGGTGGTCTCCGACCTGGCGCGGACGGACCCGGAGGGGGAGGCGCTGCTCGGCGACTCGGTCGGCCTGGCCATGCTGGTGGTGCTGGACACCCTGCCGCCCGCCGAGCGGGTGGCCTTCGTGCTGCACGACATGTTCCAGGTGGACTTCGACACCGTCGCCCGGATCGTCGACCGCGAGCCGGCCGCCGCCCGTCAGCTCGCCAGCCGGGCGCGCCGCCGGGTGCAGGGCGCGACCCCGCCGGAGGAGCCGGACCGGGGGCTGCAGCGCGTGGTGGTGGAGGCCTTCCGCAACGCCGCCCGGGACGGCGACTTCGACGCGCTGCTGGAGGTGCTCGACCCGGAGGTGCTGCTCCGGGTGGACTCCGGCCCCGGCGTCTCCCAACTGCTGCGGGGTGCCCGGCTGGTCGCCGCGCAGGCGGCCCGGTTCGCCGGGCTGGCCCCGTTCGGGCGGCTGGTGCTGGTCAACGGCAGCGTCGGCAGTCTGGTGGAGCCGAACGGCCGCCCGTACTCGCTGATGGCCTTCACCGTCCGGGACGGACGGATCACCGAGATCGCCATCCTCGCCGACCGCGAGCGGCTGGCCCGGCTGGACCTGCCGCCCGCGGTCTGACCGCCCGTCAGTACGGCAGTCGGGTGGCGCCGCCCTGTCCCACCGGGGCGGCGCCACCCGACCGCCGGTCGGCCTTCTTCTCCCGGCGACGGGCCAGGAAGCGGCGGATCCGGGAGACCGCGAACCAGACCAGCAGCGCGCCCAGCACCAGCAGGACGGCGGCGGCCGAGGCGGCCAGCCAGGGGTGGAAGATCGCCAGGGTGATCAGCCCGGCCACCGAGAGGTCCTCCAGGATGCTGGCGATGACGTTGCTGGCGGGCTCCGGCGAGGTGTTGATCGCCATTCGGAGCGAGGCCTTGATGCCGTGGCTGACCAGCGCCGTGGTGCCGCCCACCGCCCCGGCCGCCACCTCGCCCAGCGAGCCCGGGTCCTGACCGGCCAGCAGCGCGCCGACGGTGGCGCCCGCGATCGGGCGGATCACGGTGTGCACCGCGTCCCAGACCGAGTCCACGTACGGGATCTTGTCCGCCACCGCCTCGCAGAGGAACAGCACGGTGGCCGCGATCAGCACGTCCGTCCGTTCCAGTACGGGCGGCACCGAATCGGCCCCGCCGAACCGGCCCAGCAGGCCGAGCAGCAGGACCACCGCGTAGGCGTTGATGCCACTGGCCCAACCGCTGGTGAAGACCAACGGGATGACGCTCATCCGCTCCCCCTCGTGAACACTCCAGGCGCTGTCAGGACGCCACCGTACCGGTGCCGGTTCCGCGGGTGCCGAAGATGAGTACGGATACTCAGCCGCGCACTTGAGTACGGCGACGGATACCCGTCCCACCTGCGGGAACGGCAGAGTGGGGGCATCCCGGAGCGACGGACCGTCAGGTCTCCTCCGGGCAGCGGCCCGACGTCCACGGACTGTGGGGGACCGGTGGGCAACCACTCGGGCCGCGACAACGGGCCGGGTGCGGCCGCGGACCGCCGACACGGGGCGGCGGAACGCGGTACGGGGGAACGCCGGGTCCGGGGGGACCCACCGGGGGGCCTACGGGGGAACCACGGGGGGACGCGTCCGGACACCCCGCACCGACCGGTGCGGGGTGTCCGTGCGTCAGCGCCCACTACCAGATTGTCAGTGCCGCCGTCCACCATGGAGACGTACGGGCCGTCCGGTCCGTGCACCCGCCGTGGACCGGGGGAGAGTATGACCATCAGTCAGCCCGAGACCGCCCCACTGCTGCCCGCGCCCGCAGGCCCGCCGTCCGTCCCGGCCGGCCGCCTGAGGGGCGCCGACATCCACCCGGTGCCGCGTCGCGCGGCCGCCCCGCCGGCCGCGCTCGACCTGCTCCGGCACGCCGAGCTGACCTTGCTGCAGGCCCGCCAGTACGAGGACCCGCTACAGCGCTACTCCACCGCCCACCTCGCCGCACTCCGCACCACCGCCGCCGTGCTGGCCGTCCGGGGGCGCCCGGAGAAACGGGGCAGGCGGCGCCAGGCCATCCGCAGCGCCTGGGACGTGCTGCCCGAGGTGGCCCCCGAGCTGGTCGAGTGGGCCGCGTACTTCGCCGCCGGGGCGCGGCGCCGCGCGGCCGCCGAGGCGGGGATCCCGAACGCGGCCTCGGCCCGCGACGCGGACGACCTGATCAGGAACACGGCCCTCTACCTCCGCCTGGTGCAGCGCCTGCTGGACCTCCACCCGGACCAGCCGCTCCCGCTGGGGGACAGGGTGGGGGATGTGGAGTGAGGGGGAGGGTGGGGGTCGGGGTGTGGGGTCGGACCTGCTCGCTCCCGCCGGGGGCGGGGGTGGGGGTGGGGGACGTGGACTGAAGCGGAGGGGCGGTCGAGGTCCGGCCTGGCCGTCGGCGTTCGGGAAGGGGTGGGTGACGGGCCGTCAGGCCGTTCGGTGGGGCCGTGGGCGGCGGTGAACCGGGAGTGGTGTCCGGGGCGTCTAAGGTGGTGGCGTCCAGCGTCCCGCTTCGCCCTAGCCGAGGAGCCTCCGCCTTGTACCCGACCCGTCCCCGCAGTGCCCTGCGTACCGCCGTGGTGTGGGAGGTGGTGCGAGCCGCCCTGGAGACCCGGGCGGCCGAGCTGGGCAAGCCCGTGCTGGAGGTGCTCGACACCGGCGGCGGCACGGGCAACTTCGCCGTGCCCGTGGCGAAGCTGGGCCACCGGGTGACGGTGGTGGACCCGAGCCCGGACGCGCTGTTCGCGCTGGAGCGCCGGGCCGCTGAGGCCGGCGTCACGGAGCTGGTCCGGGCCGTCCAGGGCGACACCCAGACCCTGCCCGAGGTGGTCACCCCGGGGTCGGTGGACGCGGTGCTCTGCCACGGTGTGCTGGAGGTCGTGGACGACCCGGCCGAGGCGCTGAAGAACCTGACCGCCACCCTGGCCGAGGGCGGCCTGGTCAGCCTGCTGGCCGCCAACCGGAACGGCGCCGTGCTGGCCCGCGCCCTGGCCGGCCACTTCGACGACGCCCGCGCGGTGCTCGACGCCCCGGACGGCCGCTGGGGCGCCCAGGACCCGATGCCCCGCCGCTTCACCGCCGAGGAGCTGAACGGACTGGCCGCCGCTTCCGGGCTCCGGGTCTCCTCGGTGCACGGCGTCCGGGTCTTCTCCGACCTGGTGCCCGGCGTCCTGGTGGACACCGAGCCGGGTGCGGTGGAGGCCCTGCTCAAGCTGGAGCAGGCCGCCGCCGAGCAGCCCGCCTTCCACGCCGTGGCGACCCAGCTCCACCTGCTGGCCGCCCTCGCCTGACCCCTCCTTCGCCCGCCGTTTCCCGCCCCGAAACCCGGCTCGTCGCGACTCCGTCGGGATGATTCCACCGCCTCGGGCACTTGTCGGTGCACTGCGGCGTTGGGTGGCTGGGGACGGGGAACGCGACGTGGCCCGAGCCACGTGCTCCTGACCGTCCCGAACCGGCGGCCCGGACCGTATGATCTGGGTAAAGCCGGAAAGCATGACGGCCTGGCCCGTGGGGCATATGGTCCACACAACGACCCGAGCCAGGGGTGGCGGACCGGTCGCCCCGCGACCGACGAGTAGGAGGACTCCGTGCCGCTCTCGGAGCACGAGCAGCGACTGCTCGAGCAGATGGAGCGAGCGCTGTACGCCGAAGATCCCAAATTCGCGTCAGCGCTTGAGGGAACCGGGCTGCGCACCTACACCCGTCGGCGGGTCTACCTGGCCGCCGCAGGGTTCGTGGTGGGCATCGCCCTCCTGATGGGGGGCCTCGTCGCCAACGTGATCGTGGTGGGCGTGGTCGGTTTCGTGGTGATGCTGGGCTGCGCGGTCTTCGCCGTGAAGGGCTGGAGGCGTGGTCCGGCCGGGCAGGGAGCGGGAGCCAAGGCTTCCCCGCCTCCCCGCCGCAAGGCCGGTGTGATGGACCGGATGGAGCAGCGCTGGCAACGCCGTCGGGACGAGCACGACGGCATGTGACCGGCACCGGAAGACCGGAAGACCTGGGTTCGCACGAGGGCGGGCAGTCGATTCGACTGCCCGCCCTCGTCGTGCATCCGTGCGGAGGTGAACCGGACGGCGGGAGGGGAGGGGGCCGAGCCCCCTCCCCTCCCGCCGTCCGTCAGTCCCGTTCGCCCCGCCCCCGCAGGCCCGGCAGACGGCGCACCGCCGCGGAGAGCCGGTCCAGGCGGGAGCGGACCGCGTCGCCGACCGCCGCCGCCCGGTCGCCGATCCGCCGGCGCAGCCGCGCCGAGGACGGCGGCAGCAGCACGGCCCTGGTCCGGCCGCGGCGGCCGGCCGAGGCCCGCAGGCCCTCGGCGGCGGTCCGCACGTCCGGGCCGAGCGGCAGCTCGGTGTCGGCACTGCGGGCGTAGAGCACCCGTTCGGTGGCCAGCGCCACCCGGCCGGCCGCAGCCGTCGCCTCCGGATCCAGCTGCCCGACCTCGGCGATCCGGCGGACGGCGGTGCGCGGGGTGCGCGAGTCGTCCGGCGGGATGCCGAGGTCCCAGGCGGTGTCGATCAGCTCCTCCCAGGCGGCCAGCACCTGGCGGTCCGTCAACTCGCCGCCGCCGTCGCCACCGGGTGCCCGCCGGCCGGTGCCGAGCCGTCGGCGCCGTTGGCGGATCCGCCAGAGCATCGGGGTGGCCAGCAGGGCCAGCAGCAGCAGTGCGGCCGGCACGGAGACCAGCACCGGCCACTCCAGCCACCAGGGCCGTTCCTCGACGGTGAGCGGGGTGACCGCCTGCTCGTCGGCGCAGCCGTCCTGGCGCTGCTGCTGCGCGGTGCAGCTGCTGCTGGAGCTGGGCGCCGCGGAGGGCGCGGTGCTCGGCGCGGTGGTCGCCTCGGTCGGCTGGGCGCTCGGAGCCGGGGCGGCCTTCTCCGAGGTGTACTCGGGGGCGCTGCCGCGGCTCGGGGTCGGCTCGAAGCGCAGCCAGCCCGAGCCGGGGAAGTACAGCTCCGGCCAGGCGTGGTAGTCCTGGCTGCGGACCAGGAAGCTGCCCCGGCCCATGTCGGTGCCGGGAGCGAAGCCGATCGCCACCCGGGCCGGGATGCCCAGCGAGCGGGCCATCGCGGCCATGGTGGCCGCGTAGTGCACGCAGAAGCCGGTCTTCTCGCGCAGGAAGCGCTCGATGGCCTCGTTCCCGGTGGCCGCGGCGACCTGGAGGCTGTAGCGGAACTCGGGGCCGTTGAACCAGGCCTGCAACGCCACGGCCTGGTCGTAGGGGTTGTTCTTGCCGGCCACCACCTTGCGGGCGGTCTGGGCGACCACCGGCGGCAGGGTGTCCGGCAGGGAGGTGAAGCGGCGGGCGATCTCGTTCGGGACGGGGCCGGCCGAGCGGAGCTGCTCGGGGGTCGGGCGGACGTCCTTGCTGACCACGGAGTACGTGATGCCGTCGGTCTTCTGCCCGCCGTCGCCGACCACCGAGCGGGTGTCGGGCTCGTACTTCCAGTCGCCCCGCACGGTGACCGTGTCGGCCGGGTAGGGCATCGGCAACCACTCGGTGGAGAGGTTCTTGGAGATCTTGATGTCGGTGCGGAAGCTCTCGGCCTGGACGTCCTGGCCGAGCCCCTGCGGGTAGGGCATCGGGCTGGGGATCTGCTGGAGGCGCTGCTCGGAGAACTTCCAGGAGACGCCGTCGAAGCTGTCCAGCGCGCCGATCCGCATGTAGAGGTCGGTGGCGTTGGAGTCGGTGCGGAAGGTGAACATCTCGGTGTTGACGTCCTGACGGGTCAGATTGGCCGTCAGGGCCACCACCGGGTTCAGCGAGGTGACCGGCCGCCCCGATCCCTTGCCGAGGCCCGCGCCGCTCCCGTTGCCGTCCCCGAACAGGCCGAGGCCGGTCTGCGGGACGATCAGCGGGATCACCACCGCGCAGGCCAGGGCGAGCAGGCCGACCCGGTGGCCGCTGTGCGAGATGGTGCCGCTGCCGTCCTGCGAGGTGCCGTGGAAGACCCGGCCCCAGCGGGAGAGCCGGTCCTGGCCCTCGGCGAAGAGCAGCAGCAGGTAACCCGCGGCGGAGAGCAGGAACCACAGCCAGGCGTTGTCGGCGCCGTTCAGGCCGGTGCCGACGGAGTACAGCGCGAGCAGCGGCAGCCCGGCCAGCGCGGCCCGGCGGAAGGTCACCGCGAGGGCGTCGACCAGCACCGCGATCAGCGCCACCGCACCGACCAGGATCAGCTGCACGCCCTCGGTCGCCGGGGCCGGGGCGGTGTACTCCTGGACGGTCTTCTGACCCTCCGCCAGCAGGCTGCCGACCGCGTCCAGCGCGCTCGGGCCGGGCAGTACCAGGTAGTCCATCGAACGCTGCACGAACAGCAGCATCAACAGGTAGAGCACGGCCAGCAGTTGGAGCGGCACCTGGAGCGCGCGGGAGAACGCCAGCCGGCGCAGCCCGGCCCCGGCGCCCCCGGCGGCGGCGGTCACCAGCACGGCGCGCAGGACCCAGGAGGCCGGCTCCACCAGCGGGGTCAGACAGAGCGTCACCAGCACGGTGGCCAGCGCCGAGTAGAGCGTGAGCTTGGCCCGGGTGGTCATCCGGCGGCCTCCCCGCTTCGGTCGGTACGGAAGGCCGGGCGCGCGGCGCCTGCGGCCGGGAGGGAACGGTCCCGCGGCGTGCTCCGGCGGGCGCGGCGGGCCCGGGCGGATGCGGCGGTCATGACCCCGCCCCGTTGCGGTAGGGGACCGCGGCGGCGCGCTCGGCGTGCCGCCACAGGGTGGCCACCGAGTCGCCGGCCCGGGCGGAGAGCACCGTCCAGCCGGCCTCGCGCAGGCGGGTCACCTGGTCGGTGGCGTCCTGGTCCGGGGTGTCCGGCGCCAGGTGGCGCAGGCCGGCCCAGGTGGCGGTGTCCAGCAGGAAGGCGACCGCTCCGGCGGCCCGCCGCCGCAGCCGCCCGAGCCGGGCCACCTGCTCCTCGTCCAGCGAGCCGAGCACCGCGACCAGCACGCCGTCGCCGCCCTGGCGCAGCACCTGCTCGGCCCGGGCCAGGGTGCCGCCGTCGGAGAGCTCGACCACGGCGAGGGAGTCCAGCAGCAGGCCGGCCGCCTCCGCCACGGTGGCGATCGCCCCGGCCTCCGGGCCGGGCACGGCCAGACCGGTGTCGGTCAGCAGCCGGGTCTGGTAGCCGCGCTCCAGCAGGTGCACGCCGACCGAGGCGGCGCAGCTGACGGCCCATTCGAAGGAGGAGGCCGGGCCGGAACCCCGGTGCGCCACGTCCCGGGTGTCCAGCAGCACGGTGGCCTTGGCCCGCAGCGGCTGCTCCTCCCGACGGACCATCAGCTCGCCGTAGCGGGCGGTGGACTTCCAGTGCACCCGGCGCAGGTCGTCGCCGTGCCGGTACTCGCGCGGGATCACGTCGTCGTCCCCGGCCAGCGCCAGGGTGTGGACGTTGGACTCGCCGTGGCCGGTGGACTCCCCGGGCAGCTTCACGGTCGGCAGGGCCACCACCTGGGGCACCACGGTCAGCACGTCCGAGGCGGCGAACGAACGGTTCAGCTCGCACATCCCGAACGGGTCGGCCACCCGCAGCTGCAGCGGCCCCAGCGGGTAGCGCCCGCGCAGGTCCGAGCGGACCCGGTAGGAGACCTCGCGGAAGCCGCGCGGCTCCACCCGGTCCAGCACGAACCGCGGTCGCGGCCCCAGCACGTACGGGACCTGGTCCTCCAGCAGCAGCAGGCCGGTGGGCACCCGGGAGACGTTGTCCAGGCGCAGGTGCACCCGGGCCTCCTGCCCCGCCGCCACCCGGTACGGGCTGAGGCGCCGCCCGCCGGCCACCCGGTAGCGGGTGCGCAGCAGCAGCACGGCGGCGGCCAGCGGCAGGGCGGCCAGCAGCACCGAGACCTGGAGCAGGGTGTCCTGGCCGAAGACGTAGGCGCAGAGCGCGGCGGTGATCCCGGCGGCCAGGAAGGACCGTCCCCGGGTGGTCAGGCCGCGCAGTCCGGTGCGCAGTCCGGTCGCGCTGTCCCCCTTGGCCACCTCAGCCCCGGCCCTGCGGACGCGGGATGGGCAGGCTCGCCACCAGGTCGGTGACGATCTGTTCGGTCGAACGGCGGCTGAGCTGGGTCTCCGCGGTGGGCAGCAGACGGTGCGCCAGCACCGGCACGGCCAGCGCCTGGACGTCGTCCGGCAGCACGTAGTCGCGGCCGTCCAGCGCGGCGTGGGCGCGGGCGGCCCGGATCAGGTGCAGGGTCGCGCGCGGCGAGGCGCCCAGGCGCAGCTCCTGGTGGTAGCGGGTGGCGCCGACCAGCTCGACCGCGTAGCGGCGGACCGCCTCGGAGACGTGCACCGAGCGGACCACCTCGACCAGCTTGAGGATGTCGTGCGCGTGCGCGACCGGGGTCAGGTGGTCCAGCGGGCTGGCGCCGCCGTGCACGTCCAGCATCGCGAACTCGGCCTCGGCGCTGGGGTAGCCGATCGACACCCGGGCCATGAAGCGGTCGCGCTGCGCCTCGGGGAGGGGGTAGGTGCCCTCCATCTCCACCGGGTTCTGGGTGGCGATCACCATGAACGGGGACGGCAGCTCGTAGCTGGTGCCGTCGATGGTGACCTGGCGCTCCTCCATCGACTCCAGCAGCGCGGACTGGGTCTTCGGCGAGGCGCGGTTGATCTCGTCGCCGACCACGATCTGCGCGAAGATCGCGCCCGGGCGGAACTCGAAGTCCATCCGCTGCTGGTCGAAGACGTTGGTGCCGGTCACGTCGGAGGGCAGCAGGTCCGGGGTGAACTGGATCCGGCGGACGGTGCAGTCCACCGAGCGGGCCAGCGCCTTGGCCAGCATGGTCTTGCCGACGCCGGGCACGTCCTCGAGCAGCAGGTGGCCCTCGGCCAGCAGCACGGTGAGGGCGATCCGGACGGCCTCCGGCTTGCCCTCGATGACGCTCTCCACCGAGGCCCGGACCCGTTCGACCACTGCGCCGAGCTCGTGCAGTCCTGAACCGCCCGTGCCGCTCTGTCCGTTGAAGGTCGTCACTCGATTGCTCCCATGCCCCGAAAATGCAAGCTGGCCGGTCGGCCTGAAGGCGCATTCTTCCTTGTCGGGGGGCGGAACGTCACCCGAGTGGGCGACACGGGGGGAGTGTCCGTTTTGCGCTCTGATGCGGGGCTGAGCCGTGTGCCGCGATCTGACCGTTCGTTTCCTCCGCTTCGCGCCCCGCGGCGGAGCCGCAAATGTCAGAGCCTCGCGCCCCTGGCGGGGCGCTCTCCGTCAGGGGCGCGAGGGGAGGAGTCAGTGGATTTCGCGGAGGAGGCCGGTGTGGACGTCGAAGACGAAGCCGCGGACGTCGTCGCGGTGGGGGATGAAGGGGGAGGTGCGGACCCGCTGCATGGACTGGCGGACGTCGCCGTCCAGGTCGACGAAGGACTCGACGGCCCAGGTGGGGCGCTGGCCGACCTCGAGCTCCAGGTCGCGGCGGAAGTCCTCGGTGAGGCCGAGGAGGCCGCAGCCGGTGTGGTGGATGAGGACGATCGAGCGGGTGCCCAGGGCGCGCTGGCTGATCGTCAGGGAACGGATGGTGTCGTCGGTGACGACGCCGCCGGCGTTGCGGATCAGGTGGGCGTCGCCGAGTTCGAGGCCGAGGGCGGCGAACAGGTCGAGGCGGGCGTCCATGCAGGCCACCACGGTGACGTTCCGCACCGGGCGGGCGTCCATCCCGCCGTCCCGGAAGGTCTTGGCGTACTCGCGGTTCGCGGCGACGAACCGGTCGGTGATGGACGGGGTGGAGTCGGCAGCGGCGGTCGGCACGGGCCGGTCGGGGGTCACTGTCATGCCGAAGACGGTAGTGGCCTTCCGGCCGTCGCGGAGGGGGGCCGGTGGTGAACGGGTGGGGTGTGACGGAGGGCATAGCTGCTGAGCGGTGCCGCACGTCCGGTTCGTGCCGGTCCGTCCGGCGCGCGGTGGGGGGCGTGCGCGGTGCGGCCGTGCGGGGGAGCGGATGGCCGTCCCTGCTCCCACCTGCGGGAATCCATGCCGCCGCCCGGGTGGCGCGCGGTCGCGGTCGATTGACTCGGCAGGTGGGGACGGTAGAGTTCCGGCCAGTGGAGCCCCACCCCTGACGGCCCGTCAACCGCCGCCCGGGGCCGGGCCGGTACGTAGTCCGAGGCCTCCACCCGCTCCGTGTCCACCTGGCGCACCTTCCCCGGTGCCGGGCGGCCACTCCTTCCCCGGACGAGCGGGCGGGGACCCCGGCCTGCGTCCCGCAGGCACGCTCCCTGCGGGGCTCTGCCGCGCGTCGGAAAGCGGTCTGGCGAAGGTGGTCACACCGGGGGCGCGAGGAACTGCGCGCAGGGGAACGGCAGCGCCTGCAACTGGCTCGCCTGCCCCGACCTCACGCTGGGCCGCCTCCCGATTCGCGCAGTTCCTCGCGCCCCCGGTGTGACCACTTTCGCCGGCCACACCGCCGCGCTGCTGTCCCCCTGCGTGGCGCCTCCGCGGGCCCGGGTGGGCGGCGGGGTGGGCGGGATGGACCAGAATGGTCGTCATGAGCACCGACAGTCCGGCCCCCAAGCACGTCCCGGTGATGCTGCAGCGCTGCGTAGACGCGCTGGCCCCAGCGATCTCCGCCCCAGGCGCCGTGGTGGTGGACGCCACCCTCGGCCTCGGCGGCCACAGCGAGGCGCTGCTGACGCAGTTCCCCGAGGTGCGGCTGGTGGCCGTGGACCGCGACCCGGCGGCGCTGAAGCTGTCGGGGGAGCGGCTGGCCCGCTTCGGCGAGCGGGCGACGCTGGTGCACGCGGTGTACGACGAGATCCCCGAGGTGCTGGACCGCCTCGGCATCCCGGAGGCGCACGGCATCCTGTTCGACCTCGGCGTCTCCTCGATGCAGCTGGACGAGGCGGACCGCGGCTTCGCGTACGCGCAGGACGCCCCGCTGGACATGCGGATGGACCAGACCCGCGGTCTGAGCGCGGCCGAGGTGCTGAACACCTACACCCACGGTCAGCTGGCCCGGATCCTCAAGGTCTACGGCGAGGAGCGGTTCGCCGGGAAGATCGCCTCGGTGATCCTGCGCGAGCGCGAGAAGGAACCGTTCACCAACTCCGCGCGTCTGGTCGAGTTGGTGCGCAACGCCATCCCGGCGGCCACCCGCCGCACCGGCGGCAACCCGGCCAAGCGCACCTTCCAGGCGCTGCGGATCGAGGTCAACGGCGAGCTGGAGGTGCTGGACCGGGCCATCCCGGGCGCGCTGGACGTGCTCGCGCTCGGCGGCCGGATCGCCGTGATGTCGTACCAGTCGCTGGAGGACCGCCTGGTGAAGCAGTACTTCGCCCAGGGGGCCACCAACACCGCCCCGCCGGGGCTGCCGATCATCCCGGAGGAGCACCAGCCCTGGCTGAAGCTGCTCACCCGCGGTGCCGAGCTGGCCACGGAGGAGGAGATCGAGGAGAACCGGCGTGCCGCGCCCGTGCGGCTGCGCGTGGCGGAGAGGATCAGGGAGACCCGCGGCTAGAACGGACGCCGGACGGGGGGACGTGAGCGGCGAGGGAGAAGAGCGGTGCCGGTGGCCGGTGGAGGCCTGACGGGTGGTCGGACGCGGCGGGAGCGCGGGTCGGTACCGGGTCAGGGGGGCGGGGTGCGGATCTCGGTGCGCCCGGCCCGGCGGCAGGTGCGGGGGCGCACGCCCTTCGCGGTGTTGGTGGTGGCGCTGCTCTCGGCCGGGCTGCTCGGGCTGCTGATGCTGAACACCGCGCTCAACGAGGGCTCCTTCGAGCAGAGCCGGCTGGAGCGCCAGACCACCGAGCTGACGGACCGCCAGCAGACCCTCCAGCAGGACATCGACCAGCAGTCCGCACCGGACGCGCTGGAGCGCAGGGCCCGTGAGCTGGGGATGGTGCCCGGCGGGGACCTGGCCTTCCTGCAGGACGACGGCTCGGTCAACGGCAAGCCCGAGAAGGCCGAGGACAGCCCGCCGGTCAAGCGCACCGACCAGGAGCTGTGGAGCCGCACCGGCGCCTCGCCGAGCCCCACCCCCGCGGCGCCGCCGCCCGCCGACACCGGGGTGCAGATCAACCCGGCCCCGCCGCTCGGCACCCCGTCGGCGGCCGCCCCGTCCGGAGGTACCGCGCGATGAGCACCCCCCGTCAGCCCGGTGGAAGCGGGAACGGCAGGGGGAGCGGCAAGCCCCGGCCCCGCCCGGCAGGGGCGGCCGGAGCGGCCCGCCCGCAGCCCGCCCGCCGCCCCGCCGCCGGTGCCCCAGACCTGGAAC